>CAYHJV010000024.1:0-10419 GCA_964357045.1 Candidatus Woesearchaeota archaeon
GTTAGCGAAGGAGGATTTATCACAGATGAAGGCGCTATGGAGATGTATAGAATTGCCGCAAGAGCTGGAGTAAATAATTTTGTTGTGCCTGGAAATAAGCCAGAGGTCATTCAGCAGGTTAGAGAATTGGTAGAGTCTGAAGGAGTTTTGCCTGTCTTTTATGCTCCTGGATTTATTGCGCAAGGAGGAAATATTTCAGACGCTGCAAAAGTAGCGGGAGATAGATTCCATGGAATTGTTGGAAGAGGAATTTATCAGGCCATTGATAAAAAAGCCGCAGCCATTGAACATACTTCTCAACTTTAATTTTATATAGGTCTTTTTCTTAATAATCTCATGAAAAAGTCCCTTTCAAAAACAGAGGCAAAAAAATTAGTTGATGATTTTTTTAAACATCTTCATGATAAAAAAGCGAGTGATGTAAAAAAGATAAACAAGTTGGCCATGGCTTACAATATAAAACTTGGAGATAGGAAAAAGTTATTTTGTAAAAAATGTCTAAACTCTTTCGTTGAACCGAGTATAAGAATTAAGAATGGATTCATAAATATAACTTGTGACCATTGTGAACACAAAAACAGGTGGAAATTAACAAAGCCGCTCGAGCTCGGTTCTGTTGTGGAAGAAGATGAACACGAGTGTTGTTAGAAAAATTAACTCTTCTTGAACTTTCCAATTAATTCTATGTAATCAGCTTGACCCAAGAACATTGATCTGCAGCAATATCTTTCCATGCCTAATTCTTCGAAAACCTTTTTAGCATTTTCTCCTTCCGCGACTCGCTTTTTGAATCCTTCCCAGAGGTGGCCAATAGGCTTTCCACATGAAAAGCATCTAACTGGAATTATCATAATAGTAAGTTACAAAATTGGTTTTTAAAACTTGTGTTTAGTGGAAACTAAGGAAACATAATAATCTTTATAAAGAGAGTTTGATGAGGAAAATTGAAAGTAAAATGGCGGAAAAATTACAAAGCACGTTCGAATTTATAAGAAATATATATTTGCCTGGTTATATGACTTTGGCAAATGCTGATTATGATAGCAAAGGTGGAACCTTTGAATTTAACATTAGAGAACCGCCAGTTGTTAAAGGAGATTGGGTAAATTACTTTACTCCAAGAGGATTGCACATATGTGTTTCGCAGGCTGGATTTGCTCTTGCGGAAAATTTGGTTAATGAGGGTAAATTGGAATACCTGGATATCCAAAGTTTTAGGAATATTGTCTTACAAGGAAAGACAAAAATAACCGAGCTTTATCAAAAATGGAGAAGAGAAATTGGAACAGAGGAGCCAATACAAGGTAGGTTTAACATAACAAAAGCTAGGTTTGGAAAAGTTCCTGTATTAAAAATGGATTTTGATTTTGGAAATAAATCAGTTCACGGAAACTTAACTTCAATTATCACATCTCAACCTGTTGCACAAACAAATCAAGATATATTGATAATATAAAAATGATTAGTAAAAAAACAATTTTAACTTTCGCTTTAACCTTTTTACTTAGCTTCAGCTTTATTTCAGCCCTCTCTGTTGACGCAGAATACGTAACTCTATTTTCAGGTGGACAAGAAAGTGTGAAAATTGAAATTGGAAATGATGAAAATTTTGACATTGAAGATATTATATTTGAATTAAACCTGGCCAATTTGCCATTCACAACTGTTGGAAGTTCTTCTGACAGTGTTGATGAAATTAATGAAAACGACGAAGAAACTGTGAGTTTTACTTTAAAGGCAACAACCGACATAATCCTTGGAGATTATAACATCCCCTACATTTTGAAGTACACTAATGCAGACGATCCAGATGAAGATTTCAAACAAGAAGGAAGTTTTGGAATAAGGGTTTCTGCAAAAACAGAATTGGATTTCTCTATTGAAGTTCAAGACAGCGCAATTGTTGGACAAGAGGGGCAAATTTCACTTGAAATAATAAATCAGGGGTTGGGAGAAATAAAATCTATTTCAGTTCAAATTTTTCCGCAGGGTTTTGAACTTTTATCAAAAGATAAAATTTTTGTCGGGACAATTGATGCGGATGATACAGACACGGCAAGCTTTGATATTATTTACAAAACAACAACTCCGTCTCTTAGCGCAAAGATAACTTACAAAGATTTTGACAATAAAGACCAAGTTAAAAACATAAATCTTCCATTTAAGGTTTACACTCAAGAAGAGGCTTTAGAACTTGGGATTATAAGCAAAAATAATTCAGGAATTTACATAGGATTTGTAATTGTTTTACTAGTAGCCTGGTTTGTTTATAGAAAAATTAGAAAAAATAGAAGGAATAATAAAAAGAAAGAAGTAAGCATTAAGAAAAAATCACTATCAAAATAAAATACAAATGTTTTTAAATAAATCTTGATTGTGAATCTCACGAAAAAGGTGACACATGGTAAAAAAATGTATTTACTGTTCTAGAGAGATACCAAGTGAAAGCGTTATTGATTTTTGTCAGAGATGCGGCGTAGGGGTTTGGGGCGAAAAAATGTTTAACACTATTCTTATGAATATGGAAAACGCAAGAGATAAAGGGGATTTGGCATTTTCTGAGCCTATAGACACTTCTTCAAAGAAAGGTTATTAGATAGTTTTTTAAATGAAGTTTTTCTGAGTAATTTATGGTATCAAAAATAAAACCTAAGCATAAACCAGCTCTTAGTGAGCACTTTAAGGAGTTAAAAAAGGGGGAGAGTGTCTCCGTCGTGAAACAAAAGTCAGTGGATTTTAACTTTCCGGAGCGATTGCAGGGACGAACAGGTCTGGTGCAGGCTAGAATAGGACATACTTATATGGTTGCAATAAAAGATCAAAATAAAGAGAAAAAATTCCTTATAGCGCCAGTACATCTAAAAAAAATTAAAAATTAAAAATGATAAAAAATATGACTTCTTTAAGCATGGCAGAATCTTTAGGATTTATTAAGAACTCTAAAGATGAAGGAAAGGAAATAAAAGTTTTTATAAAAAAATTCACTGCGCTCAATGAAAAAGAAGCTAAAGAGCTCAGAACAGAACTTAAAGAATTGAATCTAATGAAGGTTGGAGATAAAGACATAGGCAAAATAATTGATGTGTTCCCAGAAAACAAAGATGAGTTAAACAAAGTTTTGATAAGCTCCGCATTGGACGATGAGGAATCGCAAAAAGTTTTGGATGTTGTAAAGAGGTTTAAATGATAGAAAATGGTCAAAGAAGAATTTGCAATAATCTTGGAGTACTTGCCGAATGGTTATCCGTTAGAGAAGAAGATGATGCCCATAGCTCAGGCTATAGGCAAAAATAATCTCACCCTCTTAGAATTAGTTCCTAGACGAGGAATTTCTTTGCAGATAGGACAAGAAGTTTATATTGGGGAAGGTAAAAGACCTGATATATATTACATTTACGGAAGACTAAATCGTGAAAAAATGACCGAGTCTGCTAAAGAGCAACTTGAAGAATTTGTAAAGAAAATAGTTGGAGAACGGGAGAAAGAATTAGTTGAATTTTTCAACAAGGCAGAGGCCATAAACAAGAGAGTTCACCAAATTGAACTCATACCAGGATTAGGAAAAAAACATATGCAAGAGATAATAAAGGCGCGACGGGAAAAACCCTTTGAATCATTCGAAGATTTAAAAAAAAGGGTGCAAAATCTTCCAGATCCAAAAAAAGCTGTTGAGAAGAGGATTTTTAAAGAGTTGACTACACTTGAAAGATACAATTTATTCGTTCATTAAAATGGAAACAGAAATATCAGTCAAAGAAGAAAAAATGCATCAGGCCTATCCAAAAAGCAATCCAGCCTTGCAGACAAAATCAGAAGAGAGGGTTGTCAGAATATTATCTACAGATATAGAGGGGGGCATGAAACTTTTTGCCGGTTTGACTAAAGTAAAGGGAATTTCTTGGAGTATTGCAAATGCTTTATGTATACTTACGGGAATAGATAGAAATAGGAAAATAGGTTCGTTAACAGAATCTGAAATTATAAAAATAGCGGGATTTATGAAAAAGCCGCAATTCCCTAGCTACATTTTAAATCGACAAAGAGATTTGGAAAGTGGAGAAGACAGACACCTCATAGGAACTGATTTGGAGTTAAGGAAGGAATTTGATATTAAGAGACTAAAACAAATCAAAAGCTACAGGGGGCTTAGACACGCTGCAGGTCTGCCGTTAAGAGGGCAAAGAACAAAGAGTCATTTTAGAACTAATAGAAGAAAGGGATCTGGAATTAAAAGTAAAGTCAAAAAAACATCACCATGAAAAGAAAACATAAAAGCTACTCAAGGCCGAAAAGACCTTTCGATAAAGTAAGAATTGATGAGGAAGAAAAAATAAAGGAAGATTTTGGATTAAAAAATAAAAAAGAGATTTGGAAAGCCGATGCTAGGATAAAGTCTATAAGGGAAAAGGCAAAGGTTTTGATTTCTTCTTCTAAAGAAGAACAAAAAGCGTTGTTGGAAAAATTAAAAAAAGAAGGTTTTGATGTTGACTCTATTTCGGATGTTCTTTTGCTTGATAAAAAGGATTACTTGGAGAGAAGATTGCAAACAATAGTGGCCAAGAAAAGAATTACGCCCACAATTAAGTCTGCAAGACAAATGATTGTTCATAAAAAAATATTGGTTAACGGAAAAGTCGTTAGTATTCCTTCATACATAGTACCAATTGCATTGGAAAATAAAATAGAATCTAAACTAAAAAAATTGATGGGGGTTCAAAATGCCTGAAATAAATGTATTGGTTGAAAAGGAAGAGAAAACTCCTTCAGGCCTTTCTTTAGAGACAAATTCTAGCGAAGTAGATTTAAAACAAAGTAGGGCAAAAGAGAGAAATATAGAAGCTGTTGTAAACATTTATACTTCTTTCAACAACACTTTAGTTCATGTTACGGATATGTCTGGAAAAACTATAACTAAAGTTACTGGAGGGGTTATAACAAAACACGATAGACTTAAGGCGAACCCTACAATTGCTATGTTTATAGCTAAGAGAATAGCTGAGAATATAAAAGATCTTGGAGTAAAATCTCTTTATATTAGAATAAGAGCAAAAACAAGAAATCCCGCGCCAGGACCTGGGGCTAATGCAATAATAAAAAGTTTATCAAGAGAAGGCTTCAAAATATTGAACATACTTGAGACGACAAGAATGCCGAGGGGCGGTCCTAAAATTAAGGGAGGAAGAAGGGGTAGAAGAGTATGATTCCCAATCCAAATAAATTTGGCTTAGAGGAAGAAGGGTTTAAAAACTCTTTACTAATTTTTATAAAATGAAACTTGTAGATAAAAAAAATGGAAAATTGATGTTTAAAGCAGAGATAGAAGATAGTTTAGCGAATGCTATTAGGAGATATGTGTTTCAGGTTCCAACTTTGGCTATCGACGAAGTAGAAGTTTCAAGAAATGACTCTCCTTTATATGATGAAACAATTGCCCATAGATTAGGACTTATTCCTTTATCTAGTTCTAAATCTATTAACGATAAAACAACCGCCACTTTAAAATTGAGTACAAAAAAAGAAGGAAATGTTTATAGCGGGGAGTTGCATGGAGGAATAAAAGTTGTTTATGATTCTATACCGATTACCGCTCTTAATAAGGGCCAGGAAATGGAGCTTGTTGCAACAGCAAAAATGGGAAGAGGAAGTGAGCACTCAAAATTCTCTCCAGGATTTATGGTTTATAGAAACATAGTGGAAGTAATTATAGATAAAAACATTCCAAAAGAAGCTTTAGAAGATGTTCCTGAGGGAATTATTAAAGAAGGAAAAATGATTGTAGACGATCCAGTAAAATGGGATGCTATAGAAACCTGTGCCGATGTGTGCAAAAGATTGGGAAAGGAGTGTATAACTATAACTCCAACAAATGAATTGATGATAACAATAGAATCGTTTGGACAATTGGAGGCTGAAGAAATTTTTAAGGGTGCTGTAGAAGAGCTCCAAAAAGATATTGAAGAAGTTTCAAAGCAGGTTTCTAAGAGCAAAGATTAATTCTAAACCTTTTTATACAGATAATTAATTCTTAGTTTGTACTTTGTGGAGTTGCCGGACTTAGGTGAGCCCAGTCTACTTCCGTTCAAGCGTGGCCAAGTAGAGCAGTCAAATTTGACCTTACGGCAAGAACGTGCAGGAGTAGCGAAGTGGTCAAACGCGCGAGACTCAAAATCTCGTCTCTTAGTGAGTTCAGAGGTTCGAATCCTCTCTCCTGCATGATTTATTTTGTTTACATAAGATTTAAATAGGGAAGATTTAATGGACAGTTATGCTAGACAAGTTGCTTAAAAGAAAAGAAAGTAAGGAGAATGAATTTGTCCCATGGGCTCTACAAAATCTTTCTGATGTACAGCAAAAAAATTACGAGAGATTTAGAGGAGATTTAGGAGAATTTTACTTGGGAAAAAGTGAGAAAGCTCCTAACGAGTTATATATTGGAATTAGTGATGGTTATTTAGGCCATATGGACATAGGAAAAATTACTGTAGACGGGGAAGTTCATTTAATCTTTCCAGATATTGATTCACTTTCAAAGGGATCACTTTCAGAGGAAATATTTATGGAAATTCTAGATGGGACATTAAACTTAAAAAAGGCTTTAGAAAACAAAGGAATTAATTATAATAAAAGTGTAAATAAAGATAAATACTCAGAAAAAATTAGAGATTATTTTAATTCTAAAACTTCCGGTTTAGTTTCAAGAATATAATTTATATGCTCAAAAAATTCTTCTGATAACATTACCACTAACTTTATAAACCTCTTTCTTTTACAAATTTTACAAAACTGCGAGTCAATTTATTTTGGCGCTAGCGGGAGTTAATTACTTCTGCTAAAATATTAAGATGATAAAATCGAAAACAAAAATTGCGAAACAAATTGAAAAAAAATTTAACAGGGAACTAGTTGAAACTGTAATTCTTGCAAAAAAACACCAAGCTTGGTTAGAAGTTGCTTCTGCTTTATCAACACCTAAAAGAAAAAGAATTGAAGCAAATTTGAGTGAATTAAAAGAGGACATGGTTATACCTGGAAAAGTTTTATCTCAAGGAGAAACGGGAAAGCATAAAATAGTTGCATTCGCTTTTTCAGAAAAAGCTAAAGAAAAAATAGTTAAAGCCGGCGGCAAGGCTATTAATATATTGGATGAAATTAAATCAAATCCTGAAATGAAAGGACTAAAAATTTACAAATGAAATGAAAGTCATCGACGGAAAAGGCGCTATTTTGGGAAGACTTGCTAGCTATGTTGCTAAAGAAGCATTAAGAGGCGAAGATATTGCCGTAGTAAATTGCGAAGAAATAATAATCACAGGGAATAGAAAGAGTATTGAGAAAAATTTCATAGATAAAAGACAAAGAGTTGGAAGCACTCAAAAAGGGCCAAAGGTTTCTAGACTTCCTCATTTAATTGTCAAAAGAGTTATAAGGGGGATGCTGCCGAACTACAGAGAGGGGAGGGGGCGAGTGGCCTTTAAAAAAATAAAATGTTATCCCCGAGTTCCTGAAGAGTTTAAAGACTCAAAAAAAATAGTTAGCGGCAAAACTCACAAATCTAAATTTATTCTTGTGAAAGAAATACCAAGATGAACCTTTTAGAAAGGTTCCCGAACCTAACCTTGACAAGAAGAACCTAAAAAATCCCAAACCAAAACAAAATGACTAACCAAAAAATAATTACTTCAGGAAAAAGAAAAAGCGCTGTGGCGCGTGCAGTTATTAAAGAAGGAAATGGAAGAATAACCATAAACAAAAACGATTACAAAAATTTGCAGTTTTTTAATAAGTTAAAGATAGACGAGCCCATAAGAATTGCTGAAAAAGTTTTAGGTAAAATAAATTTTGATGTTGATATTAATGTAAGAGGTGGTGGAGAAAAGGGGCAGATTGAAGCTTCAAGACTTTCTTTGGCTAGAGCAATTGTTAAATTCACTAAATCAAAAGAATTGGAAAAAGCTTACACGAATTACGGTTGGGATCTTTTGATTGCTGATGTAAGAAGAAAAGAAACTTACAAACCAGGAGATAGTAAAGCTAGAGCGAAGAGACAGACGAGTTATAGATAGTTAACGCATTCTTTTAGATTGCTTAGAAGCTTTATATTTAGCTATGTATTTTTGTCTATGGTGTTCTCTTTCTGCAAGTTTATAATCAAGTGCAGGGTTTCCAGTATTGAAGACTATATTGTGCGGCTGAGAATATTTGATATCAAAAGTGTGTCCCACAAAATCAAAATTTTCAAAATCAAAATGCCTTCCTTCTTCTCTAGTCATCTAAATAATCAACTCTTTTAGATAAAATTAAATTCCATTTAAAAGAATTTGGGTGTTTTTATTCAAGATTACTTTCCTATTCCCAACTTCTCTAACTTATTCTGAACGTGGTTGAATAAAGTTGAAGAGATTAGAGCTTGATGAATTCCTTGATGTGTTTGGCCGTCAAACTTCACTTTTCCAAGGTATGTTTGATTGGTTAGTATTTTTTTAAGCCCGTTGACTGAAAACCCATATTTTTTTCCAAGTTGAGTTAAGCTAATGTTTTGATTCAAAAAATCCTGGAAGACTTCCTGAACTTGGAAAGAATTCTCTGAAGAAATAAGTTTCTTGCCCTCAAGTTTATAGCCCCAAGGGGCTCTAGACACGTGACTACCATCTCTTGCCTTTTTATCTTGCCCTTTTTTAGTAACTTTGGAAATAGATTTTTTAGATTTTCTAAATGTATCTAAAAGATTTCCATCAACTTTTTCATTTAAGTATAATTCAAACTCTTTCTCATCGTCTGGTGCAAAGTGATGACAAATGGAACATAGTGTTATAAGATTACTCAAATCATCATTACCCCCATTAACTCTCATTTTTATATGATGAATCTCTAATTCCTCATCTCTTCCAAAAAATCCACATTTTCGACATCTAAATTTATCTCTACTTAAAACCTCGGATTTTGTTTTTTGAGAAATTGTTGATCTTGTTGGCATTTTTTATAAACTATCAATAGGAGAATGGATTTTTTTTAATTCTTCTGCAGATATATGTGTATAAATTTGGGTTGTTGAAAGGTCTGCGTGGCCTAAAAGCTCTTGTATCATCCTTATGTCTGTACCATTTTCTAACAAATGAGTCGCAAAACTATGCCTCAAAGTATGGGGGCTCACTTTTTTTCCAATCTCAGCTTTTTTTGCTGCAATCCTCACTATTTTTTGTAGGTTTCTATCCGATAGTTTTCCCTTTGGGCCTGTAAATAAGTACTCTTGATTTTGAATTTTTTGACTTTCTACTTGTTTTTCTAATTTTTTCTCCAAAAAGTGAGGAATATTAAAAATCCTATCTTTTTTTCCTTTTGCCTGTCTTACATGTCCTATCCTTTCTTTAAAATCTAGATCATAGATTTTAAGGTTAATTAACTCAGAAACACGAAACCCACATGCATATATTATTTCCAACATTAACCTGCTTTTTTGAGTTCGGGTAGCTTCAAAAAGCCTTTTTACTTCTTCCTTTGTTAAAACAGCGGGAATCTTTCTCTCTCTCTTTGGTCTTTTAATCCCTTGAGTTACATCTCTCTTCAATATTGTTAAAAAAGCGTACTTGACTGCAGAAAGAAAAATTACGATGGAAGAGGATGACCTATCCGATATTTTTTCAGCCATGAAGGCCTTTACATCATCTTCCGCTATATGTTCTGGTTCTTTTGCTACAAAATTTAAAAGTTCAGAATTAGCCCTCAAATAATTTCTTAGAGTGTATCTTGAATTTTTAGAAATTTTTAATTCTATTTTTAATTTGTCTAAAAACTCTTCTTTTTTCATAACTTAAATTGTACGAACTTCTTTATATTTGTTGTGAAGAATTACATTATGGTTTAAAATTCCATTTACCATCTTCTTTAAAATTAAATCCCTTTTCTCTTAGTTGCTGAGCAATTTCATTTCTATATCTCAAATCATGAAACATTTTGTGGTGATTTGGGCAAAGTCCAACTAAATTTTCCCTTGAATTGTTAGATTTGTTTTCATCTAAATGATGCAAATCTACAACTCTATCAAATCCACAAACTACACAACTTTTTGTTATTTCATTATACAATTCAATACTTATATTATGCCTTAGTCTATTATTGCGGGCTTTTGTCACCTCTAACATAAAAATAGTGTTGTAACACCCTCCACACAAACCCTTTGCTTTTAGGGGAAGAATCCTCTTACATCTTTTGCATTCTCTCTTTTTGGGTTTCCAAACAAGTTTAACATAACACTTGTGACAAAAACCTTTTGCTTCATGTTCTATTTCTTCACTGCAATTTTTGCATTTTTTGATCATTAATATTAAATCAATAGGATACTATAAAAAAAAGTGTAAAAACTTTAAAGTGACTTCTTATTATTTCGTTGTTCTGAGTAGTGGCAATATACGTTGTACGAAC
>CAYHJV010000025.1:0-10155 GCA_964357045.1 Candidatus Woesearchaeota archaeon
ACAGATGATATTTTATTAGCTAATGTAATTTTGTATGGAAACTTGATCTTGTTATGGCACTTAAATCAAACAGTAAGTATAACAGGTACATCAAACAGCACTATTTTCAGCACAACTCCGGGCAGTGGACAATTTGTATGGAATTGTTTATCTTATGATAACGATAGTTTAAGCGATTGGGGGGATTCTAATTTTACTGTGACGAATGATCCGTGCACAACAACACAGGTTTCTGCAACCACGACTTTAACTTCTAATGTTTGTGAATACTACAATATAACCGCAAGCAATATTGTCTTTAACTGCAGCAACTATAAAATTATTGGCCCATCAAATTTATCAGATAATTGGACAATGACTGTTAACAATAAAACTAATGTAACAATAAAAAACTGTATATTTGAGAACTGGAGAAATGTTATAAGCTTTGAATCTACAAATAATTCAAATATAACTAACACAACGATATTCAACACGACTGATTTAAGTACGGGAAACGTTCAGGCAGTTGGGGTTTATCTCTCTTCTTCACACAATAATACTATGGATCTAAATATAACAACTGTAAATGCTACCTCATCTTCTTTTACAAGCTGTTATACTGGGGAGAGCAAGGCCTTTTGGTTTGTTAATTCTGATAACAATACGGTAAAACATTCTAACGTAAAAAATGTTCATGGGGAACAACAAGGAGTCCAAGGTGAAACATGTGATGCGGCTTTGAGACCTCTTTTGGGCCATTTCTTTCACATTGTCAATTCCCCTAATACAACTTTTCACAATATAACTGGAAGGGACAGTTATAGAGGTTTAGTAGCTGATTCAAGTGAATTCGTTAATTTAACGGGAAATAATTTTAGTGACTTTGATATCCCTTCTTCAGGTTCAGGCGCCGCTTTTACCTTTTTATCAAGCTCTTACAATGCAACAATAAAAAGTAATAATTTTCAGGAAGGGAATCTGTTTTTGTCTATTATTTCTATTTCTGACTATCCTAACATTACCGAAAATAATTTTTCTTACGCCAAGAGGGCGATTTTTTTAGCACTTAGTTCTGGCCCAATAGGTGCAATAGTAGAATATAATAGAGTGGAGCATATGAATTTTTCAGACACTTCTACAGGAGCTATTGAGGCAAGTGGAAGCTCGTTAGGTCCTCCAAGATTGAAAGGAAATGTCTTATTTAATATTACTGCAACTAGTTCTACTAGTGCAGCTATTTTTATTGGGAGAGCTGTAACTTCGGAAAGTAATAATATAACCAATGCTACTCATGCTTATGCCTTCGAGTTTAATGCAGATAACTCTAGGATTGTAAATGACGTTTTAACTAATATTCAAGGAAATGCTTCTTATCTTCCTACTGGAACTCTCAATATAAGTTTTGTCAATGTGACCTTTAACAAATCCGCGGTTTACGTTGTAGGAACAGCTACTTTCTTTAATTATTATTATTTGCAGGTTAATGTTACTAACCAAAATTTAGCTGCTATAGATGCGGCGAATGTTAACATAACTAATTTAACAGGAGGAAGTAGACCACAGATTCAAACTACCACAAATGCAAGTGGTTTAACTTCTGTATACGAAGTTCAAGAATTCAATAAAACCAGCTCACTTCTAACGAACCTCACGCCCCATAATGTATCTGTTACTAAAACAGGTTATTCTTATAACACGACAAATGTTACATTAACTTTGTCAAGATTAGTTCATCTTATAATATCCACCCCAGTAATAGATGCCTACGTTCCCGTTACAGATAATTTTTCTATAGCTGAAAACAGCAACCAAACTTTCAGCATTGTTTATACTAACGCAACTCCTGTAACAATCAAGTGGTTTGTCAACGGAAGTCAGCGGACGGGTTCTACAAATAATTCTCAATTTATTTGGGTAGGAAACTTTTCACAAGAAGGACTTTATCAAATTAAAGTTAATATCTCCAATGAAGTGGGAGAAGACGATCAAATCTGGATGATGACAGTTAATGATACTCGAGCGAGAATAAATTTAGATCGTGTATATCCTACTGGAAATGTTAATGCTTCTCAAAATTCTTTCTTTAACGTTACACTTAATGTGACATGTGCTTCGGGTAGACCTGATTGTGGTAGTGTTAATGTCAGTTTAATTTCAAACGTTTCAGGTAACACGCTTGTCAACACAACTGCTGGTGCTACACCATTCTACACAAATTCTTCTACAAATCCCCAGACGACTAGCTCTTTAAATGCCAGCCAGTATCAAGTGATTACATTTTGGGTTAATGCAACTGGTACAGTAAACACAACTCATACTTTTGTGGCTTATGCGAACACGACAACTAATTTATCTATAAATAATATAACAAGCTATTGGAATGTTACTATAAAAGATCCAGACTTTGCTGTCGCTATTGATTTATCCACTAGACTTGGACAGCAGATTAATTGGACTGTTGCATCTCTTCCTGCTTTTAATCAATCGGCGCTTGGAAATAATGGGAGTGGTGTTACAGAATATTGGGTGAATGTTTCAGTCATAGGAGGTGCAGCTGATTTGTATATGAAAGCCAATGATAATTTATCAACACCAGGAGGAGACATACTTAGATTAGGTAATGAAACTTACAGCTACAATTCAACGAATAACACAGTGCCGAGCGATTTTAAAACTTCTTTGACAACAAATTATTCACAACATAAGATTGGGAGCGCCTTGACTGGAGTAAGTTCTATTTATTTGAAGTTTTTCTTGAATGCGCCTGCAGGTCAAGCGGCTGGAACCTATAATAATACTTTATTATTTAAAGCGGTTCAGACGGGGCAAACGCCTTGACTGCAAAAATCTTTATAAATATGGAGCAACTGTTTGAAGTATAAAAAGGGAATATGGAAAGAGGTAATTGGGTTGTAGTGATTTTTGGGAGTATATTTTTATTGTCAATGATAATGTTGATGAATCAAGGATTTAAATTTACAGGGTATGCGACCGAAGCTACAACAGAATCGAACGTTACAATTTCTACTTATTTTGCGATTGAAATGTCAGCGAATCTTACCAACGGAATAGAGTTTGGAACAATTTCTACTCTTCCTACTACAAATCAAAATGCTTCGGATAATCATAATGGATTAAATACAACTAGCAATGGTACTGGAACATCATTGTGGCTTAATGTTTCAACGGATAGCAATAGTGCGCTTGATTTTTGTTTAAAAGCGGATGCATTAAATACTTCTGCAGGAGACGTGATAGGTTTAGGAAACGAAACTTATCGTAATGCTACTCAAAATAATGCATCTCTTCCAGATTATCTTAGCGAGGTTTCTATTACTACTAGTTATGTGAGAGGTGGCTCAAATATTGGAGTAGGTAATAGAAGTTTTTACAGGTTTTGGCTTGATGTTCCTGCGGCGACTGCTACAGGAGTGTATAATAACACCGTGAGTTTTAAAGGAGTGGCGACTGGAGGAAGCTGTTGAAATGAAGAATAAATTAATTCAATTTTGTGTGTTGGCAATTCTTTTTTTAGTTGTGATTTCAAGTGTTTCAGCCGGAGTTGGGATTAAGATGGGGGTATCATCTCTTTTAGTGGGAGAGGGCGAAGAAGGTTGTGTTGAAGTCGGTGCTTATAATCCATTTTCTAGCGGTACAAATATTTTGATAGGTGTTTCAGAAGAGCTTAAGGAAGTTTTGACTTTACAAGAAGCCGAGACAAAATATTTGCCCCCTGAAACTTCAAGTAGTAATGCAATCCCTATGAAGTTTTGTTTTAAAGTTCCTGGAGATGTTTACGAAAGAGATTACAAAATTTCAGGCAGATTTATAGATAAACTTGATTGTGATGAGGAACAGAAAGTTTACGAAGGAGAGGTTATTTTATCTTCAGTCTCTTCTAGTTCTGACTCTGGAGGAATTGGAGGTTCAGCTACGCAAATGTCTGTTTCACAGCCTCTAAGAGTTAGAGTTTCTTGCAATCCTTATCCTTGGGATTACACTTTGCTTTATATTTTCATTGCGGCGTTGTCCGTGAGTGTTGTTTCATTCGTGCTTTTCAGAAAATACAGAAAGCCGAAAGCGGAGAGAATTAGAGAGAAGATGAAGAAGCTTAAGGAAGAAATGAAGAAGTCCAAAAAGTGAAGTTTATAGCAACAAAACGAAAAGTTTATAAAGATGGGTTCTTAAGAGAAAATTATGGGATTTTTGGACGCTTTTTCCTTTGGAGAATACTTTGATCCTAGTGTGAGCCGTTGGATAGGGAACGGACCCAATGCTAGAGCTGAGAGTGAGCGACTTACTAGAGGTTATGCTGAAGACTGGGCTTATCGTAATGCTCCTACGACCGTAGTTAGAAATTCAAGTGTAATTATTAGACCTAATAATTCTGATCTTTTCGAACTTGAATTTGACTTTGAGACAGGAAGACTTTATGATAACCAAGTTGGTAATCCTCAAAGTAAATTTAATATCCCTTCAAAAAGCCTCAAAGAAAAATATATGGAGCTTCATCAAATTAGATCTTCTGAAGAAAATGCCAGAACGGCAGAAGAAGAACTTAGTAAACTTAGTTTGATTCTGAGATCTGCTAAAAATCCTTCTGAAGAAATTCAAACGATGCGAGATGCCTATAATACTTATTTGAACAACCTTTCACTTAAGAATAAAATTCAAGAACAAATTGATAAAGCTAAATCTTTGAGTAACCTAACACATTAAGTTTTAATAATAAAAAATCTTTTTCTAGATTATAACTTCTCCAATATCTCACGAGTTTGCGAGTGAGACGCTATAGCAACAAATAAAAACATTCTTGATTATATTCTTACATGGCTTTAAAGAGGGGTTGGTTGGTGTTTTTTATATTTATAATTTTAGTTGTGATTTTTTTTCAATTTAGATCTTTGGGCTGGGTTACTGAAGTTAACACTACTTCAAATGTTAGTGTCAACCCGAGCAATAGTGCTCCAGTCATAGTGAATCTTAACAGCAGTATTTTTACTTGTGAGAGAAATGTTTTGTATAATGCATTTAATGCAACCGACGTTAATGGAGATGCTTTAACGGGCAGTATTGCCCCGCAGAACCCATTTTTTGTTTTTTGGATAACTCAATACGCCCCAAGTACCACAGAGTTTGCGATTGTTTCAGGAACTTTGGACAAAGGCGATGTCGGAGGCGTAAATCAGACCTCTAAACTTTATCAAGAAACTGTTACAATTTCCGATGGAACTGCCAGTACTAATCAGGCGGTTAATATAACTGTAATAGAAATTAATAATGCACCCGTCATTGAAGACATCGGAGTTCAAACAATTTGGACTCAAGGAAGCAATTCAACATTTTACAAAGCTTGGAGTGTTAATGATACAGAGTATATTTTGGGTTATGGTAATTTAAATTACAATATTTCTATTTTGAATTCAACTGGAAGTAACGTTACTTTGTTCAGTATAAGTTCTACGGGTGTTATGAATTTCACAGCCGACTCCAGTACTACTATTGGGGTTTACAATATCACAGTTTGTGTTAATGATACTGGGCTAACGAATCCACATACAAATATTAGTTCTGTTTGCGGACAAACTGGGGTGGCTTTTGTAAAATGCGATAATTTTACATTGACAGTTACTAACAAGAATAGAGCGCCTAATATAACTGCTTATTATCCAACAACTTTAAATTTTTCTACAACTGGGACTACCCTTCTTGGATTTAATATAACTAAAAATGATCCAGATGGTACCATCCCTGATGCTTCTTGGTACGTCGATGGTGTTTTGAATGAAATTGATTCTGGCAGTTCCGTTGATAGTTTTGCGTATAATTTTGGCTGTGGTATTTCAGGAAATCACACTGTTTCTGTAACTATAACTGATGGATTACTAACTGCTGCATTGAAGTGGAACATAACAGTGGAATTTGTTGAGTGTGGACTTCCTATTACAGGTGGAGGTGGAGGTGGTGGAGGTGGAAAGGGAATTGCTGTATTTACGGTCGTCCCAGAATTCATAACAACAACTATTTTTCAGCAAGAAGGTAAGAGTTTTAATATTCAAGTTAATAATACTGGAACTGCAGTTTTAAATTTTGAAACCGAAATAATTAATCTTACTGATATGGCTATTTTAAGCGATGAGAATTTTTCTTTAGGCACGGACCAGAAAAAGGATTTGAGGTTGTATTTGTATTCTTTGAGTGAAGCTGCTCCTGGTGTTTATTTTGGCAGTATTATTTTTAGAGCAGGAGGATACCAAAAGAAAATCAGCATTGTTATTGAAGTTAAAGAAAAAGAACCTTTATTCGATATAAAAGTGACTGTGCCTCCAGAATACAAAGTTGTTAAAGCCGACGAAGACGTGAAGGCCCTTATCGACATGCTAAATGTTGGTTTGTACGGGGAGGCAGTTGATGTTGATCTTTATCTTTCTATAGTCAGTTTGGATAAAGTTTTAATCTTTGAGAGACAGAGAGAGGTGATTGCGGTTGAAACGAACGTTTCTGTTGAGAGAACTTTACATGTTCCTTTTGATACTTTGAGCGGTACATATCTTGTTTTTGGAGAAGCAAAATATACAAACATTACTGCAACGACTTTTGATACTTTCAGAGTTCAGGGAAAAAGATTTGTTAGAACAAGTTATACTTTGATAATTATACTTTTGATAATTTTGATAATTTTCATATTGTTTATTTTGTACAGGAGAAAGAAGAGGAGGGAGGAAGAAAGGAGAAGATGAAAATTGATATTTATCCAAGAAATAAGAAGCAATTTTTAAGATTAATAGATTTCGGTAAAGAGATTGTTTCTATATGTAAAAAATTTAAAATAACTCCCATAGTCTACGGAAGTTTGGCTTATCTTATTTATAAAAAAGATAAAAATATCAAAGTGAATGATATTGATTTTTTAATTCCAGGTAATAATTTTAAAAAGATAATTTATATCTTAAGAAAAAAAGGATTATTATACAAATATATTCCGGAAGGGCGTTCTCTTATAATCTATAAGGGAAATTTAAATGTGGATCTTGATGCTTATAGTAAAAAACCCACAAAACTTAAAACATTTAATTTTGGCGGATTAAATATTAAAATTCTGAGTTTAAAAACACTTATGGGTATTTATAAAAGAGCGTCTGAAACTAGTAAAGATAACCCTAAAGAAAATTATAAAAAATATTTAACACTTAAAAAATTAAAATGAAATACGAATTTGCTCCAGACTTACAATTAATCGCTGAGGAAATTTCAAAGCTTTTGTTCCCACATGTAAAATTAGATTTTATTAAATGTTTCAGGAGTTATGGTTCTAGCTCTAGAGGAACAATTGCGCGATGTCATGCTCTCGGAAAGTTAATGCAAAAAGCAATGGGCGTTCATGCGTTTTATGCCCTTGAATTTATTTCAGAGAGATTTGATAGACTTAGTAAAGAGGAGCAGATTAAGACGGTAATACATGAATTGATGCACATTCCAAAAACGTTTGGCGGCGGCTTCAGACATCATGATTGGGTCTGTGATAAGAATATTAACTTGCATTATAAAACTTATATGAATAAAAAAGAGGAGAAAAGTAAGAATGAAGGTTGGTTTTATCCATAGAGGCAAAAAAATTTCTTTGGAAGCTAAGAAGTGTAATCTAATTCAAAGAACAATTGGGCTGATGTTTTCTCGAAGGGAAAGTGCCAAAGCACTTCTTTTTGATTTTGGCAAGCTCTCTGATGAAGCTATTCACTCTTTTTTTGTTTTTTATTCTTTTGTTGCTGTTTGGTTGAATGAAAAAGGAAAAGTCGTTGATTTGAGGATTGTCAAACCATTCACGTTTTTGGTTAGACCTAAAAAAGATTTCAAAAAGCTTGTAGAAATTCCTATTAATGAGAGATATAAAAGAGAAGTGAAATTTCTCTGCTCGGAACCTCGCTCGTGATTTATGAATTTTTGGTCTCGCGAAATTCCTCGTCGGGAAGTAGAAAGTTTTATAAAGAAATGTTGTCTTTATTTTTTATTATAATTATGAAAGGAGGTATTTTTATAAGATATGGGAACAATTATTGCTAAAAATATAGTGAAGAGAAGATCTGGATATCTTTACTATGTTGATGGTAAAGGACATGTTTGCGAGGCAAAAATGTCTCGTGGCGGGAAGAAAAAGAAAAAGAAGAAGTAGATTCCCGCTTTTTATTTTTATTAATTTTACATTTTTTGTTTGGTTAGGTTTATAATATTTTATTACACAAATCTTTTTAAATTGGAATTTGTTGGGTTTTTGATGGATCTTGATAAATTAACTCTTGACTCTGTTCCTGCTGAACATACAGAAAAAATTATTGAGCTTTTGACAATTCTTCCTGATAATGTGGTTATTCCGGCGGATTCTATTAATAAGCATCGAAGAATAGGCGTTTATTCTTGGCCTATTGCATCTGATCCAAAAAAAGTTGAGTTGAGAACCACTTATTTTAAAGGAGAACTAGATCAGTGTAAAATAAATTTGCCTGAAACCGCTTCTAATGTAAGGTATGAAGATCATGGTGAAGATGGTAGAAAACATTCATTTGAGTTTAATGGATTTAATTATGAAATTACTTTTGATCCAATAAATTTGCTTCGCTAATTTTATAAACTTCTTTCCTGATAGTTCTTCATGCTAACAATATTAGGAATCGAATCAACTGCCCACACTTTCGGAATTGGAGTTGTTAAGAATGGGAAAATTTTGAGTAATGTAAGGGACATGTATGTTACTGAGAAGGGTGGAATAATCCCTATGGAATCTGCAAAACATCATGCGAAGGTTGGAGAAGAAGTTTACAAAAAATCTTTAGATGAAGCAAAAATTTCTGAAGATGATATTGATGCAATTGCTTTTTCTCAAGGCCCAGGGCTTGCGCCATGTCTATTGGAAGGTATGAAATTTTCTAAGACTCTCGCTAAAAAATTAAATGTTCCTTTGGTTCCTGTAAATCATTGTGTTGCTCATTTAGAGATTGGAAAAATTACCGGTGCAAAAGACCCTGTAATGCTTTATGCTTCCGGCGCCAATACTCAGATCATTGCATATGAGGCTGGAAAATACAGAGTGTTTGGCGAGACTTTTGATGTAGGAATTGGAAATTTTATAGATACTTTTGCAAGATATCTTGGTTTAGGTTTTCCAGGCGGCCCAAAAATTGAGGAGCTCGCAAAAAAATCACAAAGTTATATAGGGTTACCTTATACCGTTAAAGGAATGGATATTGCTCTTTCTGGAATTCTTACTAATTTAAAACAGAAAGTTGATTCTAAAAAATACAAATTTGAAGATTTGGCTTTCTCAGTTCAAGAAACTGTTTTTGCAATGCTTGTTGAAGTTAGCGAGAGGGCTTTAGCTCACACTGGGAAAAAAGAATTGCTTTTAGCAGGTGGAGTTGCCTGTAATAAAAGGCTTCAAGAAATGTGCAAGATTATGTGCAAGGAGCGTGGTGCAAAGTTTTTTTGTCCTGAAAAACCTTTGCTTGTTGATAATGGGGCAATGATTGCTTTTCTTGGAGAAATAATGCTTAAGGCTAGAATTGGATTTAAAGAAAAAGAAATTGATAAGTTAGATATTTTGCCAAGACAGCGTACTGATGATGTTGGGGTTAGTTGGAAATAGTAATGCTTATATACAGATGATGTATAATAAATGTATAGGTACTTATACATAAAATGGCGGGAGAATCAACTATACTTTTGAGAAAAGATGTAATTGGGATGCTGAAGAAAGCAAGAGAACATCCTAGACAGACTTACAATGAGTTAATAGAGAAGATGACGAAAATTTTTTTAAAGATTAAAGAAAATGACCAATATGACAAATTTCTTCACAAAATACAAAAGTCAAAAATGAAAGAGATTTGGGATAATAAAGAAGATGAGATATGGGAAAATGCATAAATTTGGTGATGTTATTTTAGCTTCTGTTCAATATGCCGATACGTTTGAGATTAAGAAAAGGCCCGCCTTAGTTCTTTTTGAGGATTTTGGGAACATAGTTGTGGCAGGAATAACTTCTAATTTAAAAATGAAAGGCGTTCTTTTACATAAAAAAGAAGGAGCAGTTAGAGATAGCATCATTAAATTAAATTATATTTTTACTATTTCTGAGAAAATGGTGGAGAAAGTTTTATTTTCTGTTACTAAAGAAAAAAA
>CAYHJV010000026.1:0-9536 GCA_964357045.1 Candidatus Woesearchaeota archaeon
ATTTTTAGATAAAAATAAATTTAAAAAATTATTTGAAGATTTAGACGATGGGGGGTTTTGGTGCTATCAAGGAGATGGTGCAGAAGAGGTTTATTCTTATATTAAAACCTTAAGTAATATTAGATTTGCAAAAAAAAATCAAATATTTCCTAATATGGAATTCGTTCCAATTAATGAAACAAGGAAAGCAAAATATTATGAATTTACACATCCTCAAAAAATAAGGATTGATGGATTTGAGTTTAAGATTCCCCCTATTGAATTTGAAATATTGTACAAAGAGTTAGTATTAAAGAGCAAAAAAGATATTGAGGATGCAAGACATTTAAGAGTATTTTTTTCTGACATACTTGTTGATAAAAGATTTAAAGAATGTAAAAGGATAATTATTGGGGAATTAAAATGAAGTTAAAAAATGATTTGGATTATATAGAATTTTATGCTGAACAGTTAAAAATAGAGAATAAATTTTTTAAAGAATACAAGAAATTTATAGAGTCTCAGTTAAAAGCAAGTTCATCTTTATTTAAAAACATGTTTGAAGGTGAAAACTTTAAGGAAAAAGCAAGAGAGTATCTCAGGAAGAGATTGCTGATATAATAAAACAAATCCGGCTCGTAATGGCTTCCAGGTTCGATTCCTGGCGGGGGCGTCTCGATTCCCTAGACAGGCGTTGAATAATAAATAAACTACTTCCCGTGCTACTATAATTATAAAAGGAAATAATAGAAATAAACAAATACCTGATTGTTTAGTCAAATTTATAAAGTAACGTGATGTCTTATTCTTACATGGATCAAAAATATAATTCAAAAATTATAACTTTAGGGATAATTTTAATCTTGCCATTTTTTATACTTACTGCCATATTTACTTCGGGTTCTAGTCTAGTATAGATTATCTTAGCCTCTCTTGTTTTTATCGGTTCAATAACAATTTCTTTTGGAAGCATCAATTATACAAAACTACCTTTGTGGGCAAAGATATTGATAACCCTCGTTTCAAGCGTTGTAATTTGTGCTTTGTTAGTCCTTTTTTTACATTTATCCAGTTTACTGTTTTATTCTAGAACTTTTTAATATTTTTTATTTAAAGAAAAAACAAACAATCAGATGATTATTTACTCTAACTGTAACACTTTCTATTGGGTTATGGCGGGGGTAAAAACTTAAAAGAGAAGTTTGTATTCCGTTTAAAGCAATATCAAATAAAAGTTTTCTCTCTTGCCTACTTTTGTAACCAAAAATCCTTCTTTAACTTTTTGAAGTTGTATTCTATAATTTCCAGTCCTTATTCTAAACTCTTCACCTTTATTTTTTAGCTTAATTATATCTACTGGTTGATTATTTTTAAATTTCTCTAGTGTAAATATTATTTTTTGTTGTATTCTTGCATCTAAATTTTTTAATTGTTTTTTAGAATGATTTGAAAAAATGATTTCCATTAGAAGCCAAGTTCTTTTTTAACTTCTTCAAGAGTTACAAAATTACCTCTTTTGTATTCCTGTTTTGATATTTCTATATCTTTTTTTGTTTGTTCTGATAGGTCTAAGTGAGGTTCAATAAAATCCCAGATAACATCTTCATAACTATCTCTGTCTTCTTTAAATTTTTTTAGAGCATTCAATAAATCTATGCTAATCCTTATTGATGTTTGTTCTTGCATATATCATGTATGCATTAAGTATATATAAATCTTTTGTTTTCTAAATTCCAAAGGAATGTATTACTTTTTATTGGGTTATGGTAGGGTGTTTTTATTTTATATCCCACTCCAAATCAACAAAAGTTAAAGGCTCTTCGAACCAAGTAAGTTTTTCAATACCTTCATATCTTGGGAATTTTTTTGCAAGAGTTATATGGGGATTACAATTGTAAGAATTATCTTTTGTTTTTCCTTTTAAGTAATCAGCTATACTATCCACTTTATTGTTCGTATATTTAAAAACCAAATTATCATCAAAAATTTCTTTGTTATAAGGAGGATAAACATCTATTGGTAGAAATTTTTTTATTAAGTAAGTCATATAATCTTCCTGAGGAAAATTATTCTCAGAGTAAAAAACAGTTGAATGAAATTCGTCTTTTGGGAATTTTATGAGTTCTTTATTTTCATCAACAAATTTCCTTAACAAACCTTGGCTTTTATCATCCAGCATAAGTTTTATTACGGTGGCCATACAAGTTTTTCTCTAGGTTACTTTTAAATCTTTTATGTGTTTTTATTCCAATCCCCTAAACCATAAAGTTCCAAAAACCAAGCCGGGTATTAAGAAATAAACCCAAATCTTAGAATTTTGCGGAGTGAATAATATAGCAAGTAATGAAAAAACCGCAACTATTTTGAAAAACTCTTTTTTATCCATAATTAAAAGAAATCTTAAAACATTATAAGAATTATTGTGATAGATATTTACTAAAAAAGAAGGTAATTTACCTGTTGATAAATTTTAACCAAATAAGGCATACTTTTATAAGTTAACGTTTATTTTATATTTTTATGGATTTGCTGAAATCAATAAGCATTAAAAAAATTGGTAAAAACAGGTTGATGGTGTATCTCCCACTGTCTTTTAGAAAAAATAGCAAATTTGGTAATAAAGACACCGTTAAACTATCTTTAAAAAAGCATGGTAAAGAGTTAACAATGATATCTAGATTCAATTATCTAATCACATTAAAAAAAGAAGTTGTATCTACTTTAAACTTAAAGCATGGGGATTCCATAGATTTATCCATAAATAAATTAAGTATTATAAAAAAGCCACAACATTTTGTTAATAACGGGGAAATAGATTTACTTTTTTTCATCCCTAATAAAACTATTAAAGGTAGTAAAATATTCATTGAGGAGATTAGTAAATCAAATGAAAGTTATTTGAGAATATGTTCTTTTCATGAAAGAGGCTCTGCCTCACAAATTGAAATAAAAAGATTTGTAGATATAAATTTATTAGGAAAATTTTTAGGTCAAATACAATCAGAAGGTTCTAAAAATTTATCGGACAAAGTGGAATTTTGTAATAAATCTATAAAAGAGCATAGAGATTTTGTCGATTTTTTATATTATCTCGGAATTCCCAAGAGCAAAATATTTACTAAATTGGACTATCATGAAAATATTAAAAATATTAAAGTTGAAATAAAAAAGTTTGAGAATTTTTTTGGCCGTAAAATAAATTATATATCTAAATCTAACAAAAGTAGAGGGGGTTTTGGGTTCAAAATTATTGTTAGAAGTACTTTACTCTCGGAGATTATTTGTAATGCTTTAGATTATTTAAGAAAATTATTAGTAAAATCTAAATGGAACAAAGAACTAAATTCTTTTGCTGATGGATTTTTTGCTAAAATTCTTAGCGGGGACGGGTCATTTGAGATTATATCTAAGAACCGAAATGTTCCTCAAGCAAGACTTTACATCGCTGATGGAAATTTAAATTATCTTAGTGATTATGCTTCAATTATGAATAAATATGGGTTTTCTCCAAAAATTAATAAAAAGTGGAAATACGTAAGATCTTACTGTAATCCGAAATTGGCTAAAAATATCTTGAATATTGGGGCTTTTGATAATAACTCTAATAAAAATAAGTTAGTCTCTTTCCTCAAATCAAGAAATAGCGTAATTGCTACTAAGTAAGAGGGCTCTTTAGGTGTGAGTAAATTTAAAATTTACCCAAAGAGCGCGCTAAGTCCTTCTGCTGCAGCTTCTCTTTTCTCTTCTTTTGGTGCTTCTTCTTTCTTCTCTGCGTGTGCATGAGATCCACCAGCTGGTGCCGCAGCGACTAAACTAGCACTTTCTAGCTCTTTGTCTATATCTACGCCCTTCAAACTAGCGATAAGGGATTTTACTTTTCCCTCGTCAGCGTGTGCGCCTGCAGCTACAACAACACTTTTCAAATTGTGTTCATTGATTTCTTTTCCAAGTTTGTGCAGCAATAAAGCTCCATATATAAGTTCCATATTTATTTTCCTCCAGAAGACTTTATTAAGTCTTCGCTCGCATCTTGCGATTCCCCGTCTGATTTATTTTCTTCAGGAGCGTGAGAGTTTTTTCCAATTAAATTTGACAAGGCCATTTCGTGCCTTACGGCTTTTTGTATTAAGAATTTAATAGTATCCGAGGCGGCGTAGCCAATTTCAACTGCAAATGCCAAAGATTTAGAAAACGCTTCTTTCAAATCCATAATTGCTTTTTCTGCGTCAATAGAAATTTCAAGATACAACTTATTGTCTACTGCACTAAAAGCAGCTACTGGAATAAAACCTATCGAAAAAGGCTTTATGTCAAGTTTGCTCATTAACTCAGCGGCTTTCTCAGATATTTTCTCTCCTTTCTTTGCAATTATTTTTGACGCTTTAATATGAATCTTCCCTTTTTCAATTTGAATCTGAATTCCTAATGCTCCCAATTCAGATATTGCAGGCCCTGGAACTAAATCCGTTGGTCCTGCTGGGATCTCAATATCTTCCGGAGCTTCCTGTCCCGGCTTGGCTTTTGCAGGAGTTTTATTTTTTACAAGCTCGGCGGCCAAATCAAACGGATCCAGGTCAGAGAACAAAATAGCTGAACTGTCTTTGATGTGAACTTTCAAAGCTTTTAGATGTTCATTTCCAGCTTCATCTATGGCTCTAGAAATTAAATTTTTTCTTGGAACTTTAACAATTGCTTTACCTCTTAACTTTTTACCTATCTCTTGGAATTGTGAAGCAGGAATGTTCTTTATAGAAGCTAAAACAATAGTCTTTTTGCTTTTTATCAAATTTTCAAGTTCCTTAACTACTTTTTTCTTCTCATCTGAAACATGAGTCTTTGCTTTTCCAGTTTTTTTGTCCGTCATTTTGTTATGGTTGGATTTGGGAACCTTTTCAAAAGGTTCATTTTACCTCGATCCTTATTGGTTTAGTCATTGTGAATTTAACTTCAATGTTTTTGATGTTTTCTTTATCTCTTGGAAGAGCTTTAACCAGTGAATTAAAGACCACCATAATATTTTCAATTATATTTTCATCTGACATGCTTTGTTTTCCAATGGCCATCTTAATACTATTATCGATTGTTTTTATTTTGAAACTGTTGCTGATTTTTTTTATTAATTCTTCTATTGTTTTATCGTCGGGGTTCATCAATATTCCAAGCTGAGGGGAAGGCATTTTTCCAGCAGGTCCCAAAATTCTTCCGAACGCAGTTGCAACTTTTGGCATTAAACTAGATTGGGAAATAAAGAAATCGTATTTCTTAACTAATTTTTTCATCTCTTTTTTATCGGAATATTTTTTAAAATCATTTGGAGTTATTGTCTCAATATTTTTAGCCCTAACTTCAAAAAATCCAGCTACTTTTTTATCCCTTATTTTATTGGGCAGATTGACTAAAATATTCACGGCATCTTTTTTAGGATTAAATTTTTGCAAATTTACAATTAAATCTGCGGTTTGATCGAACTTTCTTTCCTTGTTTTTTCTTAACTCAGCTAGAGCTTTTTTTAGTTCTTGTTCTATTTCCATGTTAGTCGCCTCCTACATTATGCGCAAGCACCATAGAATTTATGTGCCTCCGATGTAGTCCAAACGGTAAATTCTCTAAATTTGGAGTATTTATAAAGGTTTTTATCACAATAACCCTTTAGACCGCCCAGGCGTGGTCGGTCTTGGTAAGAAATTACAGTAATCCTTATAAATTCTTTTTTTATTTCTTAATCATGGAACTCGTTGCTTTACTTTCATCTGGAAAAGGAACATGGGCGCAAGTTGCAGGATTGATTAAACACGGCGAGTGGGACAAAATAATTCTTTTAGGAGACGATTTTTCCTCGCAGTTTAAAGTTGAAGAGAAAAAAAATATAACTCAATTTATTAGAGTTGATTTAAGCAAAAGGATAGCTGACTTGAGGGATGAATTTCTAAAGAGTCTCAAAGGCAAAATTGATGGAACAGAAGTCGCGCTTTCAATTTCTTCCGGCGACGGAAAAGAACACATGGCTTTAATTTCCGCACTAATTAACCTTCCAGTCGGGATAAGATTTGCAGCTTTAACGAAGGAAGGAGTTATTGACCTTTAAATCCAGACTTCTAAAAAACTGCCTTAGCCCAGAAAATCATAATTAATAATAGGACTAACAAGAAAAACCAGGTCAAATATTTATAACTGTTTACTGCTATTTTCTCATTCTTGGTTATTGCCAATACTGTTAAGTAAAAGAATCTTCCTCCGTCGAAAATTCCCATCGGAAGCATATTAACTAAAGCCACACTGAAACTAATTATAACAGTCCACCACAACAAGTTGTAAATAAACAAACCTAAATCTCCGATTTTGGAACCATAGTAAACATTAGATTCTCTAAAGGAAGAAAGTGTTGCAAAAATCTTGCTCATAAACCCGCCTGACGATCCGACGTTTGTAAATCCTATCCCTATCCAGGCTCTTCCTGGATTTTGAGGATTGTTTCCTAAAGTGATTTCATAAACCATTTCTCTGTCTTTAGTCTTTGTCTTTATTGTAACTTCATCTCCAGGATTATATTTTGTAAGCTCGCTTGACAACTCATCCAAACTTGTTATTTTAGCTCCATTAAGTTCCGATATAGCCCCGTTAATTTTTGCATTTATAGCAGGGGAATCATCGTAGAGTGCCACTTTGGTTTTATCCTGCGAAAAGCTTTTTACTCCCACAAAATCTCTTCCATTTGCTGTTATCTCATTGAAGTCAGCGTCTTTCATTAAATTATCAAGGCTTTCAAAGTTTGGATTTGCAACAGCAATACCGTTAATCATAGTGATGCTTGCTACGTCAATTACTGTGTATGAATAATCATTGAAAACAACTCCTGCTGGAGCAAATGTTAAAGAGAAAAATATAAATAACAAAATCAAGAACAAAGCGGCTGTTGCCATGTTTGCAAAAGTCCCTGCCGCAAGAATTGCTCTCTGCCCAAAATTACTTTTCTTAACCATTTTCTTTTCATCAAGCTCAACGAACGCTGCTAAGAAAACTGGCAAGAAGAATGGGAAAAATCCGAAGCCTGTTTTTTTAGTTTTGACTTTATTATAAGCCGCAAAAATTCCGTGGGCAAACTCATGTGTTATCGCTATTATTGCTATAATTATTATCCAATATGCAAAATAAAATGGGGGGAGGAATGGAACGAATTTATCTATGTAAGGTATTAAAGGCATTATTGGAGGGACTCCTATCTGTTCAACTACTTCCGGATGGAAAAGATATAACTTTAATATGGTATAAACTAGGTAAAGCATCATAGCCATCAAAACATATCCGAGCCATACAGAAACGTGGCTAAGAATTCCCAAAGTTCTCTTGTATTTATTTCCAACTTTGTCTATTAACTTTTTACCCCAATCAGCCCGATAAAGGAGCAAAAGTCCCTGTTTATGGATATTCTTTTTTCTTATATAAAGAAATCTCCCTAAGAAAATTATAAAAATTACCAGTAAAATTATGTCATATACAATAAAACTCATTTCACTCTTTGTTTAATTTATTATTTATTTTTTCTTGAGAGGCCTGAAAGCTTTTTTCTTACACTTCCTGCATTTGACTTTTCCCTTGAGAACTTTCTGAGGGTCTGCTCTAATCTTAGCCTTACATGATTTACATACAAAAACATTCTTGAATAGTCTCTCTTGTGCTTCCGGTATTTTTGCCATTTTTATTTATAATCCTCGCTTAATTATTTTCACTCCTTCTATATCCCAATATTCAACGTTTGAGTTTTCCTCTAATCCCGATAATATTTCTGGTGGGCAGTCAATTTCTAAAGTTTCGAAATTTTCTAAGTCCATAACGCTAACTTTTCCTTCGCTAATTGACAGAACCTGTGCTTTTTTCTTGTTTATTACAGGCACTTCAAATCTTTCGTGGCCAGGCACAACAATAACTTTTTTGTTTTCATCAATTATCCCAACCGCTTCCATTCTACATTTGGACGCGCCGTGTTTTCCTGTCTTGCTTATGTCAATTTTCCTTACTGTATAAGGCTTTCCATCAATGATTATGTTAGTCCCAATTTTTGCCTCTGTAGCATTAATTATTTTCAAAACCATTGTTTTAGAAAAAGGAAACACATTTATAAAGGTTTTTGGTTAAAAAACTAAATCCAAAAGGATTTTAAAACGTCTTGTTAATATTCATTCATGAAAATCCAATATAAAGACTTTATTGAAATAGAATTCACTGGAAGAATTAAGAATGGCGGAGTTTTTGATTCCAACGTAAAAAAAGACCTTGAGGAATTGCACAAAGGTCACGATCATCCAATAGAAACAAAGCCATTTGTTTTTTGTTTAGGTCAAGGCATGTTCTTAAAAGGAATTGAAGATTTTTTGGTGAGCAAATCTCATGATTTAGCCGACTATGAAATAGAATTATCTCCTGAAAAAGGTTTTGGAAATAGAAGCTCAAAACTTGTGCAGATAATGCCCATAAAATTCTTTAGGGAGCAGAATTTAAACCCAATACAAGGAGCAACATTCAACTTCGATGGAAGAATGGGGAAAATCCTAACTACCTCTGGTGGAAGAGTTATAGTTGATTTCAACAGCCCTCTTGCTGGTAAAGAGGTAGTTTACAAAGTTAAAGTCTTGAGAAAAGTTGAAGACCTCAAAGAAAAAATAAAATCATTTATAGATTTCTTATTCAGGAAAGATTTTGAATTCGAGGTTAAAGAAAAAAAACTTATAATAAAAGCCGAAGAAGGCATGAAACAATTTATTGAGTTATTCAAAGATAAATTCAAAGAAATTTTTGAGTTGGAGTTGGAAGTTGAAGGAATAAAGAAGAAAGAAGAGGCTGAAGAAATTAAGAGTGAGATTAAGGAATGATGCTAACCAAGAAGGCAGTCAAAACGATAAATGATAAATTGTTTCCAACACTCAAAAATAAAGATTATTCTTTCCAGCAATTTATTATAACTTTTTCAGGAGTTCCAGGGACAGGAAAAACTAATATAGCAAAAAATTTAGAGGAGAAATATAAAGCAGTCAGAATAAATAATGATTACATAAGAGAAATAATAAGAAACGAAAAGCTGGCCGAATTTGAATTAGAAACAGAACAACTCCTTCAAGAATATAATTTCGATTTGACAACAAAAATCCCTTTTCAAAATAAAAGAATAATTTTAGATAAAAGTATGGATAGGAGATACGAATGGTTCTTGGGTGTTTGTGAATCTAATAATCTTAAATATTTTCTAATAAGATTAAATGTCAATAGCCCGAGGGAAGCACTAAAAATGCTATCAAAAAGAGAAAAGATAACTCAAGTGGAAATTTCTTCTATGGAAAGGTGGTTTAAAGAATATAAAGACTGTGTAAAAAATTTTAAAGCAGATGTAACTCTTAATTCTATAAATCCTGATTTAAGTGGTTTATATAAAAAATTAGATAAAATTTTTATTGATTAAACTAATCCGATAGTCTTTTCTTTACAAAATTTCTTACTTTCTGGAAAAAACCTTTATCCTTTTTTTTATAATCAAGTTTTTTTCTGCTGAACTTTTCTTCCAACCA
>CAYHJV010000027.1:0-9242 GCA_964357045.1 Candidatus Woesearchaeota archaeon
CAAAAGAAGAGTATTCCAATTTGTAATAATTAAAAGCAATGTCTTTAGAGGCGTGGGCTGTTCCTATAATATTTATTGAAGAATCATTCTCATATAATTTAAGTCTAACACCATTTTTTGGCTGATTTATTAATGCAAGAGGTTCATTCGTGTATCCTGCGCAATAGCCAGAGATTACTCCATGAGCCATAAATGAATTGCAAATACTCTCTATATTTGGAGTTCCATCTAATAAATTACCATTATCATCATCAGAAATAATAACGTTTCTGGCAAAATCAGAAAAGGTCATGGGCATTAATCTCATCCCATCTATAGTCAAGGAGTCTGCCTTGTTTGCTCCAACAATCTGTCTTAAATCCCATAATGACCCGGAGATTATTTCGCTTCCAGAGTGTGGTTCTGGATTATAATCTTCTGGGTATTTTTTGTTATTTTCACAACTTCTTAAACATTCCATTCCTCTAAAGCCTTCGGAAAGGCAGGGATTATCATTGATAGAACATGCAAAATAATCTGCCCATGCTTCGTTTAAATTTCCTGTTTGGTCCCAATAGGGGAAATCTACAGGAATTAATTGGTCAACTATTCCGTGAGTGTATTCGTGGTAAACAACGTCACTACTTAATGCAAGACTATCACACCCTCCTCCAGGACCATAAAAGTTTATAGAAGGGTTTCCTGGAGTATAATATGCATTGCATGAACTGGGAATATTAACTGTAGCAGGCATCTGGAAATTCATTTCCACAGCTCCTAAATCAACAGCAAGGTCATGAATTACATTTGTATGATAAAAAACATTCGTCTCTTCGTTTTTGTAAGAATTGTCATACAAGCTCCAATTAATATCTTGTGTTGCTGGGGTAGATAATGCTCCTGATAAAAAACTTGCCTCATCTTGTTGATAGTTGTACACAGCAACCCACGGGCCTTCGAGTTGGGCATTAACTGTAACACTGCTTGATAGATTTTCTATTTCATAAAAACCAAATTCATCAGTTATACCTTCTGATTTGACAATATTTGTTTTTATAAGTTCATGCTCTAAGCTAACTTCTGTCTGGTTTTGTTCTGTATGTTCTGGGTATATTAATCCAGTGGCTGTTCCTGAAACAGAATCACTTATGACTCTGTTTTCAATGTATATAATTTCTCCAGTGTGTGCGTCAACATATGCTGTCCACATGCTTAAAGGCTCTGTTATTAACGGATAATCTATTTTCCATGCAAGTTTATATTCTACATTTCCTCTTTCAATTGGGAAAATTACAAGAGACTCACCAATTGATTGTGTGTACTTAGAAATTCCTGTTTTTTCAATTCCTTTATCTATGGCTTGATCCACATCTATACTTGGAATTGTGTCAAGATTTGCGATAGGATAATAATTTGAGCTCAAAGAAATAATTGAATCATCAATGACATTTAGAACAAAATAACTCTTAAAGACAGGAATTCCATTATGATATTGCCTGTATATTATTTGATCTAAATTTTTAGATAATGAAGGATAACTTTTTTCGTATATTTTTTCTTTTTTTAGATTTGAGTAGGGAACATTAAATATATTTTGATTATCATTAATAAAATCTTTTGATATACTCTCTATATTAGATTTTGTTACAACCGTCCCAGTATCAATATTATAACCACTTATGCTGGTTATTGTATTTGTTTGGGGATTAATTATTAGCTTCCAATTTGCACCATATTTACTTCTAAAACTAGCTTCTTGCTGAGTAGTTGCAGATGTTCCTAAAACACTCTTAGACTCTTGAACAGGCTCAGGCTCTTCAATTAAAGCATCAACACTTTTTTCGAAAGATTTTACAATCACCTGTCCTGTAAAAGAATAATCAACAACCAAAACCAACTCAATCAAAAGCAAAGCCGACAGAACTAAAATAAAAACTTTTTGGTTTTTATCAATCCCTCTTCCAGACCTCTCTTTCATAATATTGTATAGAAATCACCTATATAAAAATTTCTATTTTTACCTCGTAAAAACAAACTTGTCTCTGCCTGTTTTTTTTGCTTCATAAAGAGCTTTGTCCGCTCTCTGCTTGAATGTCTTTTTTGAATCTGTTTTAATGAATTGCGCAACGCCGGCACTGACAGTTACTTTATATTTTTTAAGCATTGAGTCAGAATGAATCGAATTTTTCAATCTTGTTGATAATTTTTTTGCTTTTTTTAAATCTGTTCCAGTCAAAAGAATGAAAAATTCCTCACCGCCGAATCTTGCAGCTATGTCTGATTTTCTTATCTGTTTTTTTATAACCTGTGCCAAGCGTTTGAGAATTTCATCAGCCTTTATATGCCCATAAACATCATTGATTTTTTTAAAGAAATCTATATCAATAATCATTAAGCAAAGTTTTTGTTTGTTTCTTTTGGCCTTCTCAAATTCAATGTCCAACTCGGCGGTAAAAAATCTATTGTTGTAAAGTCCTGTTTTTTCATCAAGAGTAGCCATGTCGTAAAGAAGAGATATTGAGAGGTTCAGGTTCTTGAAAGCGCCTTCTATTTTGTCTCTAACCTCGGGGCTAAGTGTAGAAATTTTTGTCCTCAAACTTCTTTCCATAAACCGATAAAAGAATGAAGATTATTTAAAGTTAATCAAGAAAAAATGCGTCTAATGAACTCAACTATTTGGGCTGCAATACTTCTCCCAGAATCCCCTTCTGGAGTTCCATCCACAGATTTGCCGACACTTCCTAGAAATTTGGAACCCCATTTTGTTGGAGTTTTTGTTGTCTTAGAAGTTGATCCTTGAGGAACAGTGATACCCGCTGTCGCCAAAGATTTTCGCGCCTGATCCAACTCTGTATTTGTAATCTTTGCAAAACTTGTTGGGGGAGTACAACCTATAGGTCCAACCGACGGAGGCCCCCCTCTGAAAATTCTATTAATCATATAAGTCAAATCAAGGATTGTTGAATTCAAGCCATCGGCATTTACATCTCCCCTGCTTGGAGGGTTTGAAGGGGGACCCCCTCTGAAAATTCTATCAACTAAAAATGTTAAATCTAAAATACTTTCTGAAATTCCATCTGCATTTACATCTCCGCAAATTAAAACTGTGCTACAGCCTGTAGAAGAAGATTGAGTCCCATTTACAGAAAGACAGACACTTATATTACTAACATCAGTTCCAATTTTTGTAATATTTTCAACTCTAACTAAAGAGTCAACCCCGGAGTAAGCGTTTGAATTAGGAACACTAATAAAGTTAAAGTAGCGGTTATGTGTAGAAACATTAAAAGGGTTTCCGGGATAAGGATCATCTTGATCACCTTGAGATAAGTCATGCTCAAGCTCCCATAATCCATCTGCTTGCTCTAGCGCAACTTTATAATGGGCCGCAGAGTTTAATCCAGGATACCATTCTTGAGTATTTCCGCCTTTTGCTTCATCAATGTGCCAAATTAAAAGGCCAGGACCATAAAGGTAGGAATCATAAAGTATTTTTTGTCTGTTCTCTATTAAAAAATATTGTGAGCCGGCATTGTTCAAAGTCCAGAGTTTGTAAACTGCAGTCTTATCCGTTTCTATAGGGGGCAGAGTAACAAGTGTGGAACCAAGAGGGGGTGTTTGAGGATTTACAAAACCTAATGTATATTTACTCCAAGCATCTAAGTGGCTTGGAGAACTCCCTCCAGGGTAAGGGCCATTCCAAGAACCGTAGGACATTAAACTCCATCTTCCAACCCCATTAGAACTGAAATCAGTATCGTACAAATCAGGCAAACCCAATGCATGTCCTAGCTCATGAGCGAAAACACCAATTGTTAAATCTCCAGGAGCAAACCAGTATTCCGGCGTTGTAAAATAACTAGATACAATCACTCCGTCTTTTAAACGATGATTTATACTCCATTTATGAGACCATATGTCATCATCAGAACCACTAAACTCAGCCCCAGGGCCAGCATGAACTATAGCAAGACCGTCTACATCGCCATCTCCATCATTATCATACTTAGAAAAATTTACAAGAGGATCGATCATATCAACCACATTTTCTGTTAATCCTTGTGTGTTCTGAGGGTAAACCCCCTGACCACTCTGACCATTAACATAATATGAATAATTTTTAGGCGCCATTTTCCAACCCATAGAGGAAGGAAGATTGACCGTTGTTATATTAAGCAAGCCATAAGAATTTTCAAAATAAAAATTTTTAACCGAGTTAGCACCTATAGAACCATTGAAAACCGAAGAAGTAAAAAATGCAGGCTGAACCTCATGAGTTTTGTCCGAGAATTCAACTAGAACAACAAGAATATTAAAAGGTTTGCTTAAATTTAAGGATTTATCTTGGGAAGATGGAGAAAAATCATAAATCTCATCAGGCTTATCAACACCCCTCTCCCTTAATCCTTTTTGAAACTCTGGCGATAAATAATAAGGTGTAGGAATTTCCCCTTTGGAAATTGCTTCTAGAAGAGTAGGACTTGGAGGGGCAGCTTCAACAAAAAAGCTAACAGTATATATGAGTGCAAAAAAACAAATGACAAAAATGATTCCTACTCTTAATACCCTCTTCATAAAACTATATAGAAATTACATATATAAAATTAATTGTTTTTTAGTTTCTTACTTCCACCATTCACTTCACAAACTCCACGTTATCTAAACCATTAAATTCTTTATCTCCTGTGAGGAATTTTATGTTCATTGCTTTAGATATTGTATAACCAAGACAATCAATGTAGGATAAATTTTTATTTTTATTAAATAGCTTAAAAAAATTGGACTCTTTAATAATTTCGTCTGATATATCTATAACAAAGGGCAAAAAACGACTAAAAGCAGTCTCGGCTATTTTCTTTCCATAAAGAAATAAAAGCCTATAATGTAATTCCATTAGATTCAATTTTGTTGTTATAACTCCAACGTTTAGGTAATAAGAATAATCTTTGTTTTCATGAACAATTTCAAATAAAGCATAAGTATCGAAAAAGAAATTATTTACGGTTCCCATGCTTTTCTAGAAAGATCCTTCATTTTCTGACCAGACATTTTTCTCTTCTTAACCAAACCAAAAATGTCAGAGAGATCAGCTATTTTTATTATATTTACCACTATTTTTTTATTTTCTTCAAGTTTTTCGCTTTTTACGACCTCTTTAGGTAAAACCAGCCCAAATGAATTCCCCCACTTCTTTACAGTTGCTTCAAACGCCATTTTTATCTTTATTAAGTTAGGTAATTTAATTATACATTAGTTATACTTAAGTATAATTTATAAAGATTTCTATTCACTCAAACGTCGCTCGTTTTTTTCCATCTGATGTAATTTCAATCAAGAGTGTCTATGATTTTCTGTCTTTCTTCTGAAATGCCTAATCCTTTCCAGTCCACTAAAGCAAAGTCAACATCTTCCTCTGTTTTTTCAATCGCTTCTTTTATCATATCTTCAGTTATAGGAACAGAGTAGTTGGGGATTACGTGAGAAATTGCAATGTTTGATTTTAATTGAATTTTGTTAAAGTTTGGACAGTAATGAGGACCGCCGATTGCTATGGCGACTTCGTTGTAAGGATTTTCTTTAAAGTTTTGTATTGTTTCTGCTATGGTTTTTGCGACGACAAAACTGGCCTGCCTGTCATTCCATTCAGTTTCGGAAGAACCGATTTCAATAAACAAACATGGTTTTTCTATAAAAGGGCCGTGGTGAGTTGCTTCTAGAGTTATATTATATTTTTTATCCAGCTCGTATTTTTTTGCTATCTCATTAAGATTCTCAAAAATCTTTTTAAAAAAAAGCGCCGAACTCGGACAGATTTTTCCATAGCTGCCTCCCAACTTTGCATCTCTCCAATTCCCTGGAGTATGAACACAAAGAGATTTCTCCCCTTTCTCTGATTTGTGTGTGTATGGGAAAATTATAAAGTCATATTGATTTATTTTTTTCATGTCAAGATTTTCATCGTAAAGAGATTCTTCTTCAGTAATATAAATATCAAAACTAGCCTGATCCGACATTGATGAAAGAAGGGGGTTTTTTCTAAATTGAGACAAGGAATTCACTATGTTCATCCCAGCAGGGTTTTTTCTGCAAGTTACAATTAAATATTTTTTAAACATGCTTTTAGTATAAAGAATTACTATTTAAAATTTTATATCGATATAACATATAAATTTTTTTAAAGGGATAATTTGCTTTAAAAAGATGGTGCATAAAAATCAAAGGCAGGTCGTTAAGGATTTAGATAAATATTTATTAGGATTAATTAAAAAAATTGATAAGGCTGTTGATTCTAATCATAACATAAAAGGCGCAGAATTTATGAAAGAATATAGGGCTCTAAGTGAAAATGTTAGAGGCCACAACACCAGCTTGGATACACAGTTTAGTAGGGTTTCTGAGAAATACAATAAAAAATTCGTAGAAGATTTTGTTTAAAGAGAAAAATATATAAACAAACATATATTTTGCACTATATAAGAAGGTGAAAAGATGGCTTTAGAAGCACAGGTTAATTTTCTTGCAGTATTTGTTACGGCTATAATTGGATTCTTGATAGGATGGCTTTGGTACGGGCCTTTTTTTGGAAAAGTTTGGATGAAGGCAATGAATATTTCAAAGAAAGATGTAGAAAAGTCAAAACAAAAAGGCGATAAATCTAAGAAAGAGGGTATGGGGAAATCTATGATCATAGCTTTCATTATGATGTTGGTAAGTGCTTATGTTCTGGCAATTTTTGTTGGACTTACTTCAGCATCGACAATTATGAACGGGGCGTTTGTTGGATTTTTGGCCTGGCTTGGTTTTTATTTGGCGACTTCTGTTAACGGAATTTTGTGGGAAGGGAAAAGCAAAAACTTGTTTTACATAAATGCTTCTCATGACCTTGTTAGATTGATAATAATGGGTGCTATTTTAGCGGTTTGGTAGGCTGGAAAAAGCATAGGAAGAAAAGTATATAAATAAGTGGATTTTAAACTTTTTATGGAAACTCAAATTGTAAAAATACCCAAGAAAGAGTACTTAATGTTGAAAAAAAAGGCAGAAATTGCAGACGATGCTATAGTCCAATTAAAGCTGAGTCTGGAAGATTTTAAGGAAAAAAGAGTCAGCAAATTTTAAAGACCTTTTAAATAACCCAACAATTCTTTCATATTTGACTTTACAAAATCTATTATCTTCTGCTGCTCTTTTTTAGAAGCGAAAGAGACAAAGAGAATTTTGCTGGTTTCTTCATCTATTAAATAATAAAGTCTTTTACTGCCGTATTGCTATTTGTCACGATTAATGAGTAAGAACAAATAGAAAGATTTATAAGAGGTACCGACTAGTTTTCTGTATGGAAACCTCCTCTGAGGACGCGATAGAAAAGGTCCGCCAATTGATAAGCGAACCGAGAGTGAATACTTTCATCGGTGGATTAGGCAAGCCTCTCTTTTATACCATCAGCGGAGCACATATGTATGGTTTTCCTTCACAAGATTCTGATTATGATGTCCGTGTTGGTTTTATCAGACCCACTTCTTTAATCCTTTCTCTTGGGGAAAAGCCTAAGCAAGCGACCTGGGGTGTCGACGTCCGAAAGAAAAATCCGAGCGATCAACTTGATTTGTACGCTATGGAAGCGGAGCATCTTCTGAACAACCTACTGAAATCAAACGGCAATTATCTTGAATGGTTTTTTAATCCTTTAACTTTTTACAAATCGGAGCACTATGGAGAATTAGAACATATTGCCAAGCAATGTGTTACAAAGAAATTGTTTGATCATTTTAATCATTTTTCAGCCGTGAAAAGTAAGGACTATACTCAGACCCCCACTGCAAAAAATTTCTTGTACTCATTAAGAACAGGCCTGACAGGCGCACATGCACTTTTGACTGGTGAAGTGGATCCGAATATTCATAATGTTCTTGGTTACTTAGCCCATCATGAACAAAGAATTGTAAATGATATCATTACACACAAGAAAAAAGGAGAGGATATCATAGTCAAGGAAAATGATGCCCATCCAGAAATTTTACAACACGCAAAAGATCTTCTTGTGAAAGCCCGCAATGATTCTACGCTTCCCGACGCCACACCAAAACAGGTACATGAACAAGCTAATGATTACTTACTGCGTCTACGCAGATACTATTTTTGAGCAGCGACTAGCTACTTTTTGACTATAGGAATGTATTTTCCCTTCATTACTTTGGCCGAGAAATCTTTTTCTCGCATATGTAATGCGTGCGCGACGGTTTTGGTTTCACGATTATAAAGCACTTCAGCGACGTGCAGCTTATTGTTCACAGAAATTTGCTTGATATACATCTTATATCCTGGCTTGCCAAGAGGATCAGCCACAACAAAATCCGGAAAATTGATGATATCTAGCTGTGTATTCAAAGGTATGCTTCGTGCTGGATCCAAAACATGTTTTGTAGCACCTGGACCTAGTTGTTCAATGGCGTATTTGTGTTCTGGAGAGAGAGTTTGCGTTGCTGGTGTTTCCACTATATTCTGGACCACATTTTTTAGTGCTGGTGATCCCCTTATCATTTTGATCGTTTTAGCAAATAAATTTATAGCTTTTTCTCCTCCAATAGTTAATGCTGCCTCCCCTAAAATCCCAAAAGGAGGCATGGTTGCTTCACCAGTGATAGGATCGATAGTCCCCATATTTGCTCCAACTGCGAATACATCATAAGGGGTGTGGCTTGTTCCAATACTAGCTTGCCTATAATTTTCCCTTTCTTTTCTTTCTTGCTCGGTAACTTTTTGTTGAGTTTCTGCATGAGTATTGGCTGTTGTAGTTGCATCCGGCTGGTTTGTCGGCGTAGCTTCATTTATCGAACTGTAATCTATAGCATTCCCCGTCGGATCAACATACTTCAAAGGATTGTTTTGAGTGTAAGCATATCTATTCAAACTTGGCGGATCTGAAATATCTCCACGCAAGACATCAGCTTGAATGAATCTTCCTAAATCTGGATTGTAATAACGAGCCCCGTAATAATATAATCCAGATTCTTCATCCAACTCTTTTCCAGTATATTTGTAATTGTTATCACCGTCTATAATCTCATCGGTTTCGCCGAAGGCGTAGAATTTATTTTCCTGTTCTTCTAATCGGCCATTTACAACTTTTCTGTTGCTTCCTAAATGATCCTGGACATAGAATTCTGTTTCGTCCGGGGTTTCAGAATTTTTCGTTGCGAGAAGAGTTCCGGCGTAAATGTAAGTTTTCTTTGTTATTCCGCCGGTATCCATAGAACTTGTTC
>CAYHJV010000028.1:0-9123 GCA_964357045.1 Candidatus Woesearchaeota archaeon
ACCAATACCGAGCACACTCCAAACCAGCATTGGTAGCATGAAAAACAATTTCAGGGTTTATACCATCCAAGATTTTTTTTAAACTAATAGGATTAAGAAAATCCACTTCATGAATAGAAATTTTATCTTTTATATCCTTTAGTCTCCAAGTATCTGTACTATGTCTAATTAAAACATTGACTTTTGCATTTAAAGACGCAAGTTTTTCAACTAAATGGCTACCTATAAAACCGGCACCGCCAGTTACAAGGACACTCTTGCCATTAAATTGAGTTGTCATAAATTTCTGCGTTAATATTCCTTTAAATAAGCTTTGGATGATATAACACTGAAAAATAAATAACTTTAAAAGCGAGGTCCTTATCAAATTTAAAGTGATATACACAACATGAGAGTTGATTATGCAAAGGCAGTCTATGGAATAGAAGAAGAGCAAGCAGTCATAGATGTATTAAGAAATCTTAAGGTTCTTGTAGGGGGAAAAAAGACTTCAGAGTTTGAAGAAAGTATTGCAAAAATCTTTGGTAAAAAATACGGTGTCTTCGTTAATTCTGGGTCATCAGCCAACTTATTAGCTCTAAAAGTCTTAGGATTACCCGAAGGTTCAGAAATTATTACCCCAATACTTACATATTCTACTACTGTCGCACCAATTTTGCAATGTGGATTAAAACCTGTCTTTGTAGATACAAAGATAGGGACTTATCAAATAGATGTTGATAAAATAAGGTCAAAAATAACAAACAAGACAAAAGCAATACTAATACCCTCTTTGTTAGGTAATGTGCCTGACATGAAGACTTTAAGAGAAATATGTGATGAGAATCATTTAATATTCATAGAGGATTCTTGCGATACAATAGGACCAACATTTAATGGACTCCCAACAGGACATTATTCAGATATTACAACCACCAGCTTTTATGCTTCGCATGTAATGACTGCTGCGGGCACAGGGGGAATGGTATGCTTTAACAATGATTTATGGAAAACCAAGTGCAAGGTTTTACGGGGATGGGGAAGGTCATCAGCCGCAGATGAATCAGAAGACCTAGAAAAAAGATTCAACATACATATTGATGGAATAAAATATGACTCTAAATTTATATACGATGAGCTGGGCTACAATTTCTTAGCCAATGATATTAGTGCAGCATTTGGCTTGGAACAACTAAAGAAACTAAATACATTTATAGAGAGCAGAATTAATAATCATAAAATATTAGCAAGTTTCATGTCCAAATATGAAAGATTCTTCGTTCTCCCAAAGCAGTTTCCCGAAGTCAGAACAGCATGGCTGGCTTTTCCTCTCACAATCAAGCCAGGAGCCCCATTCACAAGGGAGCAAATAACAGTACACTTAGAAAAAAATAATATTCAAACGAGACCAGTATTTAGCGGAAACCTCTTAAGACATCCAGCTTTCAAAAACTGCAGTCATCAATCTCCAGAGGAATTTCCAATTGCAGATGCAATAATGAGAAATTCATTCTTAATTGGTTGTCATCACGGTCTGACAGATGAGCAAATAAATTATATGCTTCTCAAACTATCGGAATTTTTAGACAGACTATAAAAATAAAAGAGTCTATTTTGTATCAGAATAATGTATTTAAAGGCAATATTATACCCATCAAAATGAAAGGAGTCCTATTAGCGGGCGGAAAAGGTCTAAGACTATATCCTCTAACTAAAGTAACTAATAAGCATCTTCTTCCTGTTGGAAACGAGCCCATGATATTTAATCCTATAAGAAAGCTCAAAGAAGTAGGAATAACAGACATAATGATCGTAAGCAGTACGGAACATATGGGAGATATTGTTGGGCTTTTAGGTAGTGGCACAGAACTGGGATTAAACTTCACTTACAAAGTTCAGGATAGCGCATCCGGAATAGCCCACGCTCTCAATTTGGCTAAAAATTTTGCAAAAGGAGAGAAAATATTAGTAATTCTTGGAGATAATATTACTACTGGTTCATTAAAATCAGCAGTTGAAAACTTTTCTAAGCAAGAGGTAGGAGCGAGAATCATACTCAAAAAAGTAAAAGATCCAACGCGTTATGGAGTCGCCACAATCAATGGAGAGAGAGTAGTAGAAATAGAAGAAAAACCAAAACAGCCAAAATCAGATTACGCAGTAATAGGATATTATCTTTATGACCAAAAGGTTTTCGATATTATCTCTCAAATGCACCCATCTGCAAGAGGAGAGTATGAGATAACAGATGTAAATAATGAATACATAAAAAAAGGAGAGTTGAGTTACGAAATTTTAGACGGAGATTGGACAGATGCAGGAACCTTTGAGTCTCTTTTGCAGGCAAATAAAATTATTATGGCCACTTTGGAAAAACCAGAAGAAGGCCCAAATGCACCACCGATATCCCAAGAGCAAATTAGAAAAATGATAGAAGAAGTTGAAAGTAAGCTTATAGAATTAAGAAAACATCAGAGGATATAATGGCTGACATTTTAGATATTGACAAAAAATTAAAGAATGAAATGCTTTCAATTATAAAAAATAATAAACGAGAGGTTAACGAGGAAACTGAAAGAGCTATAGAACAATTATTAGAATTGTCAAAAGGAAGTTCAGACATATCCGAGATATTAAATTGGCTTGAAGATAAAAGAAGAAATTGTCAAATACAAACAGAAGAGACAGGACTTAAAGGACTTGATAAATGGAATATTGACCAGAATACTGGTGTGGTAAGCCACGATACAGGGAAGTTTTTTTCTTTAATTGGAGTAAAAGTAAAAGGAGCAGATAGTAGAGAGGTATCTTCTTGGACCCAGCCAATAATGAAGCAACAGGAATGTGGAATTCTTGGAATACTAGCAAAAAAAATCAATGGCATAAGACATTATTTATTATATGCAAAATACGAGCCAGGAAATATACATAAGCTCCAGTTGTCTCCAACATTACAAGCTACAGAAAGCAATCTGACTCTCGCTCATGGCGGAAAAAAGCCAAGGTTCGCAGAGTATTTTGAGAACGGAGGAAAAGGAAAAATAATTACATCGGTTGTTTCTTCAGAAGATGGTGGAAGATTTTATTTAAAGACAAACAGAAATATGATAATAGAAGTGCCAGAAGATGAGAAGCTTGATTTTCCAGACGAATATATCTGGGTTAACTCTGCACAATTTAAGAAACTCCTAAAAGTAGATGGAGCAATTAACTCTCTTGTAAGAAGTATTATAGGAAGTGCATAAACTTAAAAGCAAAGAATTTTCTGATACTTTATGGTCGTAAAAAGGCTCCCACCTGAAGAATTTAGATTTCTGGTAGAACACGGGATTTTATCATCAATAGATTTGATAGTTTTTAATTCAGAAGGAAAAGTGTTGGTTGGTGAAAGAAAAAACAAACCAGCTCAAGGGTATTTATTTATTCCTGGAGGAGTTATGTTGCATGACGAAACATGGGACATGGCCCTAAAAAGAATAGGCTTAGCAGAAATTGGAATAGGTCTTGAAAGAAAAGATGTTAGCTTCTTAGGAACCTACGAACAAATGTACCCAGATAATTTCACTGGAAGAGATTTCTCAACTCATTATCATGCAAAAGGAGTAAATTATAAATTGAATGCCTTAGATCTTTCAAACCCCCAAGTTTTTAATGATCAACATAAGACACATGTATGGCTTTCTATCCCCGAATTACTAAAAAACCCTAAAGTCCATGAGCACACTAAGAACTACTTCATCCAAAATGTTAAGTCAAGGATAGACGTTTAAATAAAAGACAGCAATTTATAAAAGGCATTCATTTCCATTAAAATCATGAAAAAACTTACAATAGGAATAATTGGATGTGCAAATGTGGTAAGAAAGCACGCTATTACAGCATTCAAATCCTTAGAAATTGCAGAGCTTAAAGGAATAGGTAGTAGAGACAAAGAAAAAGCTAAAGCTTGGGCGAAAGAATTCTCAATTCCTTTTTCAGGAACATATGAAGATATTATCAATAATCAAGAAATAGATGCAGTTTATATTGCCTTGCCAACCGGACTTAATGAGCATTGGGCAATTAAAGCTGCAAATGCAAAAAAACACATTGTCTGTGAAAAATCTGTTTCAGATAGTTTTAAATCAGTGCAAAGAATCGTAGATGCGTGCAAAAAAAACTCCGTTGTTTTGTTTGAGAACTTTATGTGTGCATATCATCCACAGCACCAGAAAATAAAACAATCAATAAAAGAAGAGTTAGGAGAAGTTTATACTTTCACGGGGTTTTTTGGAATTCCACATTTATCAAAAGAAAATTTCAGATATAAAAGAGAGCTTGGAGGAGGAAGTCTAAATGACATGGGGGCATACTTAGTATTCATGTCTAATTTAATTTTTGAAGAAACTCCAATAGCCGTAACTTGTTCCTTGAATTATAACTCTCAAACTGATGTGGACTCACATGGTTCTGCATTTCTTGAGTTCTCTGGTGGAAAAAATGCTATAGTATCTTTTGGTCTTGGAATGCTTTATCAAAATAACTATTCTGTCTGGGGTAGCAATGGATTGATAAGATCAAACAAAGCCTATGGGATTCCTAAAGACGTTGTTCCAGAGGTTCTATTGGTAAAAAACGATGGTGTTTCTGAAGTAGTCAAAAAAGTTGAAGTTGAACCCGCACATCAATTCTTGCTCAGCTTTAGAGCATTTTGCGAGGCAGTCTTAAACAACGACTCTAAAACAAAACTGAAAAAATATGATAGCATCCTAATACAAGCAAAAGTGATGCAAGCAATGAGAGATTCAGCAAAAGAAAAAAGGAGGATTGAATTATGAGAAAATTAATTGTTACAGGCGGTGCAGGATTTATTGGAAGCAATTTTATAAGATACTGGATTGATAAATATCCGCAAGATAAAGTATTAAATTTAGATATATTAACTTATGCAGGTAATTTAGATAATTTATCAGGTATCAGCGAAAATCCGAATTATAGTTTTGTAAAAGGAGACATTTGCAATTTTGAGCTTGTAGATTTTCTTTTCAAAGACTTTAAGCCCGACTTTGTGGTAAATTTTGCAGCAGAATCTCATAACAGTCTCGCCATTCTAAATCCATCCGCCTTTTTTAGGACAAATATATTAGGAACTCAAACAATTTTAGAAGCAGCAAGAAAAAATAATATAAAAAGAATAAATCATGTCTCCACTTGTGAAGTATTTGGAGATCTTCCATTAGACAGCGATGAAAAATTTAGCGAAAATTCTCCTTACAATCCAAACACTCCCTACAATGCCTCAAAAGCTGCGGCAGATATGGCTGTTAAATCTTACTTCAAGACGTTTAATCTTCCAGTAACAATCTCAAACTGTGCTAATAATTATGGTATATACCAGTTTCCTGAAAAATTAATTCCCCTTTTCATTACAAATTTATTAGAAGGAAAAAAAGTTCCTCTTTACAAAAGTAGCTCTAATAGAAGAGAATGGATTCATGTTTTAGACCATTGTAGAGCAATAGACTTAATACTTCATAAAGGAAAGATAGGAGAAACTTATAATGTGGGTACAGGCATTGAAAAAAGTGTAGAAGAAATAACTAAAATAATTCTTAAAGAATTAAATCAACCCGAATCAATGAAGGAATATGTTCCTGACAGACCATCTCACGACAGGCGTTACTTACTTGATTCCAATAAAATTATGTCAGAACTTGGTTGGAAACCACAAATAGAATTTGAGAAAGGCATGCAGGAGACAGTGGAATGGTATAAAAATAATAAGACTTGGTGGGAGCCACTTATACAAAAGAAAATAATAGACGAGACAAAATGGAAAAATACTTAGAAGTTGGTTGTTTGTCCAACGACGCATATGCACAGCATTTAGGGGTTACTCTATACTCTCTATTAGAGAACTGTTCTTGTCCAGACAAGATAAGAATAAACGTTGTAGATATGGACATTTCAAGCATAAACAAGAAAAAGCTTGACTGGGTTGTAAAAAAATTCAAGGCACATATAAATTATTTAAAGCCAAAACCAGGTATCTTGAAAGGAATTGAAATATCCAAACGCTTCGGAAAAGAAACATATTATCGGTTTTCACTTATAGAAACAGCAAAAACAGACAAGCTTCTTTCCATAGATTCAGATATGATTGTTAAAGGAGATGTTAAAGAATTATTTGACCTTAAATTTAAAGATAATGTCCTTTTCGCAGTTAAAGACTTAGACCTTCCTTTAAAAAACAGGCTAAAATTAGGAATAAAATCAGACACTCCATATTTTAACAGCGGATTGCTTTTCATAGACTTAAAAGAATGGAAAAAGAACAAGCTGACGGAAAAATCCTTAAAGTGGATTAAAGAAAATAATCAAAAAACAGAATTCGCTGATCAAGATGGATTAAACATGGCTTTAGTAGGTAAATGGAAAGAAATAGACCCCTCATGGAACATGCTCACAAAAGTATTTTACTATAATTTACCTATACCTTTTATTTATTGCCATAACGTGAATGCTGTAACAGTCTATAAAAAAATAAAACAACCAAATATAATCCATTATACTGGTTTTCTAAAGCCTTGGTTTTTCTTTGACCCAATACCATTAAAGAAAGAATATCTTAGTTATCTTAAAAAAACTCCTTGGAAAGATTATAAATTTCCCGATCTAAACATAAAGGCATTTTTGAGCAGAGCAGGCAAAATAATAAGTTTCTTTTATGCAAAGTTTGTTAAAAAATGATTTTTATCTTTGTGCTCTCAAAGTCCAGCCTTTTTTAGTATCAAAATTTAACAGGCCAGATTTTAGTGAAGCTATGAATGTTATAGCTAACCATGTAGTCACTAACATTCCAACTACCAAGCTATGCTTAAATGCCCTTTTTATTATAGATAAACCTGCCTTTAAATTGTAAAACGCCCCTATTTTTTGCCCCTTGTTTTTTATTTGCTTTCTTGCTTTTGCAGTCCTTACTTTTTGATTGAAGATATCTTTTATATAAATTTTATCATACACTGAAGTCATACGTGGTATAGAAATGTCATCAAATGTAACAACATCATACCCTTGATTCATGATGTCTGCTGTTCTCTCAAAATCATCCCCTAATGAGTCATTTGGTTTGTAAAGTTCTTTTCTTAAAATATTTGTTAGAAACATTGTAGGTTCTTTTAAGTAAAAAATGCGATTTTTTTTAAAAGCGTATTTCTCTCTTTGAAACTCCATCCAAAAATAAGCCCCATAAGCCGTCATTTTATATCCCAGGTTCCCCTTTTTTATCTTTTGTTCGTCCCACTCTACCGGAAAAGATTCCGCTATTCCTCCAACTCTTGGATCATCAAAAACAGATATAAATTTAAGCAGTTTTCCACTACTTTCAATATTAAATAACCAATCTGCATCGTTTATTATTATTATTTCCCCAGTGGATTTTTTTATAATCTCATTTATTACAGCGGGCTTTCCCATTCTTAAATTTAAGGAAAACATTTTAACTTTGTCTGATTTTTTTTTAAATTCTTCTACTATTTTTTTAGTATTGTCTGTGCATCCATCTAGCCCGATAATTATTTCATAATTATTGTATGGGATAGACAAAAGATGTGTCAAAGTCTTTTCTATTATTTTTTCTTCATTATGCACAGCAATTAAAAAAGATATTTTTTTCATTGTTTAAGATGCCTCATTATTTTATCATATATTCTCATTATATTTTTAAATGGAGAATTCAAAAGTCTAAGTCTTATAACTCCCAACACCATCCAAGGACCAGCCTGCCAAAAGTTTATTGTAGAATAATCTCTATTAGTCCATGAAGTTGGAATTTCTTTGATTTGAATCTTCTTTTTCTTTGCAGAATAAAGTAACTCTACATCAAAAGCCCAATTAGACATTGTCAAAAGAGGCAAAACTCTTTGTATAGCTCCTCTTCTAAATATCTTACAACCACATTGAGTATCCCGATAAGACATTAGAAGAATTGCCCGAACTACTGCGTTAAACATCCATTTCGCTATTTTTCTCCGAATAGAAGGTTTAGGTATTATTTTAGCACCTTTAACATATCTGCTTGCGATAACTCCTCCAAAATTTGGATGTCTATCCAAACTTACAAGCATCTTCCAATATTCTTCTGGACTTGTGGCCATATCAGCATCAACAAAACCTAATGTTTGATGTTCTCTTTTAAGAGAATCTTTAAACGCCTCAATGACTGCATATCCCTTTCCTCCTATTTTCAAATCAATATATCTTATTCTTTTATTACGCTTATTATAACTTATAACTATTTCTTTAGTCCTATCAGTAGTGTTATTTATGGAAACAATTATCTCATAATCTATTTTACCTTCTTTTCTCCTATTTTCAAAAAAATTAGAATAAGCTTCAAGAGTTTTGCCTATTCGTTTCTCCTCATTATAAGCGGGAATTATTATAGATGTCCTATGCATATAATAATGCGGAAAATTCTATCTTTTAAACCTATCGCGTACAAATACAATTAGCAAAAACACAATTTAAATAATATCCCTAACTTACAATCTAAATACTAAAAAATATCAAGTAAATTCCAATAGCAATAGGAACTATAACCTAACTTACAAAATGAAGTATCTTACCAAATTTTTGACCCCAACGTCTAATATAATAATCTCTCTTTGAGAATATCATCTTATTTCCAGTCAAATATCCCCATAAAGAAACAAGCCCCAATAGTAGGAAAAACCATCCAAAATAAATTTCTACATTAGCCATAATCAATTAACATTTCCTTGATTTTTATTTTTATTCTCTTTCTTTTGAGAGGGTTCTCTCTTTTTTAATTCATTAGCACCAATTGGTAGAATCCATTTTCCATCGCCACTAGCCATACTAGAAGGAATAACCATCATAAGTGTATTATGTTCTGTACCAATCTCTTGATATGTTTGTAATTCTCTTAATCTAAGTGCAGAAGGGTTTTTTTCATATAGTGTAGAGGCTTCATAAAACTTTTTTGATGCTTCAAATTCACCTTGAGCCTTTGTTACTCTGGCTTCTTTTTCTTGAACAGCTTCTGCTTGCTTAGACATTGCACGTATTAGTTCTCTTGGAAGTTCTATATTATTTATTTGAATTCCTTTAACTTCAATACCCCAATCCTTTTTATCTTTGGCG
>CAYHJV010000029.1:0-8709 GCA_964357045.1 Candidatus Woesearchaeota archaeon
GTGCCTTCATCCGCAGACTAAAGTCTGCGGTTTTCAGCATAGGCACTTGCGACATTAAATCTTTAAAATATTTGCAATATCTTCTATACGTTCTACAAAAAAATCGCTCTTTATTTTCTCACCTAAAGATACTGATTTAACGCCTGCCTTTTTTGCACCGTCCATTTCGTACTGCTGGTGCCCAACAAAAATAGCCTGGTTTGGGCCAACATTTAGTTTATCTATGGCTATAAGGTACGGTTCCTTTTGGTCTTTTGTATATCCAGTATCGTTCGAGCTTATGATGCAGTCTATATAATCGGAAACTTCTATTTTTTTAAACATGTCCCATTTGTGTTTTTCAGTTGCGAAACTATCGGTTATTATCGCGATTTTTATCCCTGCATCTTTTAATTTCTTAAATAGCGGAACAACAGACCCTTTGACTTTAATTTGCGAGTAAGTTGGAATAAAAACTTCCTTAAATTGCTGAAAGAATTTTTCATCATAAGGCACATTAAGAAGATCTAAAGTCTTTCTTAGGTTATCATCTTTTGTCAATTTCCCTTTAAAGGAGTCCAACTTATATTTATCATTTGCTTTTGTAATCTCCTCACCTGAAACATTAAAGCCTTTAGCAGAGAGCAATTGGATTAATGGCCTTAAAGTCTCATCATCGCGAATATAAATCACCTGGTCTGCATCAAATAGCACAGCCTTAATTCTATTTTCAAACATTTCTTTTGCTCTTTCTAAATCTTCGGGGTAATCTATTTCTATATAGCTATTTGGATTGATAAAAACAGGATGTATTTTTTGCCCATTGCTTAAGAGATCTTTCCAAAGATAAGAAGGCCCCGGGTACTTTTTTATATCTCCTTTGTCAATTAGCTCTTTAATTTTGTTTCTTACTTTAATTGCTATTACTTTTTTCATTTTAGTAATCCCCACATAAGTGCCACTAATTTTGTTCTTTTCTATTTTTTTTGAGATATCTTTTACAAATCCATTATCAATGGCTACTTTGGTTGACCCCTTTTTCATTTCAACCCCATAATAGTTCTCAACTTCTTCTTTGTCAGATGGATCATCTTTGTTTGCTGTATCTACACCTATGGAAAAATCGTGATCCTCTTTGAGGAGATCACTTATAACCTCTCTTTCAAAATAAACGTCTCCATAAATTAAAAGTACATCTTCGTCTAATTCTTCTTTTGCAGAGTATAATCCCTCTATAAGCCCCTTTTCTTTAAATTGGTCAAATTCATAAAATTTTATTTTATGGTTTTTGCATGCTTCTTTAACCTTGTCTTTTTTAAAACCTATTACTATACTAATATCTTTAATGCCATTAGAATTTAATGATTCTATTTGGTGTATTAGGATAGGCTTATTATTTAATTTTATAAGGGGTTTTGGGATGTCTTTTGTAACTTCTCCCATCCTTGCACCTTGTCCTGCAGCTAAAATTATTGCTTTCATTGTACTTATTGAGCATTAAATTTATTTTGGATATCGTTTTGCCTCGTTCCACCCTGAACCAGATTGATAATCTCTTTTATAGGCATACATAGTTCTTCCGCTTCATGCGCTCTCTCATTATGTAGGATACTTTCTGCCACTTTCTTCATAGCAGGATATGCTGCACGCAAAAGATGATTTGCATATATGACGACATTAACTCCCGAATCAGCGAGCTCTTTTTCAGTTATGTGGCTATAGGTAGACGGGACAACTACTAATGGAACTTTCTTTTCAAATTTTTTATACTCTTCACAAAATCTGAGAATCTCATCAGCGGTCTTTTCTTTACTATGAATCATTATTCCATCTGCTCCTGCCTCTATGTAAGCTTGTGCACGTAATATTGCGTCTTGTAAACCTTTACCCAAAATTAAACTCTCTATTCTGGCGATGATCATAAATTCAGCAGTTACTTGATTTTTTTTTGCCTCTTTAATTTTTTCAGCAAATCTAGAAATCTCCTCTTGTTGTTGAGGTACTTCTGTTCCAAATAAAGAATTTCTTTTTAGACCATTTTTATCCTCAATTATTACTGCTGAAACTCCTAATCGCTCTAGAGTTTTTAACATGTGAATAAAATGCTCTGTGTGGCCTCCTGTGTCTCCATCGTAGATTATTGGTTTTGTTGTAGATTCTAAGATGTCATTTAAGATATTATATCGCGAGGATAAATCTGGTAATTCAATATCGGGTTTACCTTTAGCAGTTGCTTCTGTAAGGCTACTAATCCAGACTGCATCAAACTCTTTCTCGTATCCTTTTTCGTCCTTGGCTTTTGTATTCTCCACAATCAACCCGGTTAATCCGTTGTGTGCCTCTAGAACTCGCACTATTTTCTTTGAATCAAGAAGTCTTCTTAGCAATTTTAGTCTTAGTTCTGGTGTTGTGCCTATTTCTTTTAATGCTTTTTTAATCTGGGTTGAAGAGCTATCTTTTATGAAAGGAATTTCGATTAGCTGACCACCCCATTCTTTGAGCACTTCAATAACTTTTTCTCTAAACGGTTTCTGCACACCTTCGCGCCAGTCATCTCCATGAACTACATAATCTGGTTTTAGCTTTCTCAAATTATCTGTTTGATCTACACTTTCCTGAGGGATTGTATCGCTCACTCCTTTAATACTCTCTACAATTAATTTTCTATGGTTATAATCAAAAAATGGAAGTTTCTTATAACTTGCAATTGCTTTGTCCGTAAGCACACCCACAGTTACTTTACCCAATTTAGCTGCTTCTTGTATGGTTGTTAAGTGACCGCGATGAATTACATCTACTGCCATTCCTAAATAGACCTTTTTTTCTTCTTCCATATTAATGATCAAATGCCTTTAGAATTGATATTAAAATGGCTTTTTAAAAATTTAGATAGCATTGCCTAACATAGAGTAGTAAAAATATAAAGACACGACCTTTTTCAAGGACTAGTTTATTAAGCCAGAAAGTAAGTTTTTTAAATAAAACTTTGTAGCCAACTATATGTTTGACAAAGAAAAGTCTCTAAGAATGTTAGAAGACATAAAGATGATTTTAGATAATGAAAAAATCTCTTTTTGGCTTGAGGCAGGTACACTCCTTGGAGCAATTAAATATAAAGAAATTATGGCTTGGGACACAGATATAGATTTAGGAGCATTCAAGAAAGACTTTCCTGAAAGGGTGCAAAAAAAGTTATCCAATCTTTTTGAAAATAAAGGATTTACAGTCTATTTCTTTCCTGAAAAAATAGACTTTATCAGAGACGGCGGAGCAGCCATTCAAGTCCATCTCGCTCACGGTCCTAAAAAAGGATACTTTACTAGGCAAATGGCAGATAACCGTCATAAGTCTGGCAAAAAACTATTTCAAATTTATAGATTAGCAAATGTATCTTATTTTGGCTCATGGCGTTTTAGCTTATCTAAAAAAAATGCAAAAACTAATTTATTCAAGTTAATTTCATATATTCCTAAATCACTTAAGAAAAAAATGAGCAAACGAATCATGTTAAAACTAACTAACTTGAAAGAATCAGGAGTATACTATATTAAGATTCCTCAAGGTATGCTTAAATTAAAGAACATTTTATTTTATGGTTTGAAATACGCTATACCTACAGGATATGAATCGTATCTTTCCATGCAGTATGGAAACTGGCGTGCGCCTCCACCTAAAGGAAATAAACCATGGGTTTGGCATGAACATGGTGACTGGAAAAAGGTTTATAATCCGCGTGAAATGATGATTTGACATGAAAGACGTTAATGCTACTGTAATTGTTGACCTAAGTAAAGATGAAGAAGAAATTTTGAACAGCTTAAGAAAACAAACGCGAACAGGCATACGCAAGGCTCAAAACGAGGGTCTTATTATTGAGGAGTCTCAAGAATGGGATGAGGCCTATGAAGTCTATAAAGATACAAGAAAAAGGAACAATACTATAATAAGACCTTTGGATAAACTTAAAGAGTGGGCAGACAAACTTTTTGTGTGTAAGAATAAAGAGGGAAAGATAATTGCAATAAATATCACTTGGTTTATTGACTTGTATGATAAGGAAGTACCGAGAACTATGACTAATTCTTTTTTGAGAGATTACTCTCATCTAAGGCCAAATGAACTACTTTATTGGGAAATTTTCAAATATTATAAAAATAAAGGATATACCAAATTTGATCTTGGAGGTTACGCAATAAAGGCACGAGAGAATCTCCAATATGTTAATACTTTTAAAGAAAGTTTTGGAGAAGTGGTTTATTTTTATAATGATTATCCTTTATTGAAAGCATTAGGGAGAAAATTAGTTAGAAATTATGATTTTTTTTGGAATCTTAACAGAAAACTTAAATTGAAAAAATCGGAGGAGTGATGGAAAAAGACTTACATCAGAAGAATATAGACACTTACTCTACTGAAAAGGCAGTTTCGCATTATGAAAAGCTCACAAGTATAAAAGACGCTGAAAAGATTTTGATTGATAAATATTTCAATGGAAAAATATTAGATTTAGGATGTGGTGTTGGAAGAACTACAAAATATTTAGCAGATAAGGGTTTTGAGGTTGTTGGTGTTGAGATTGTGGAAGATATGGTTAAGAGAGCTAAAAAATTATATCCTTCAGTAAAATTTGAAGTTGGTGACGCATGCAAGTTAAATCATAAAACTGAAGAGTTTGATGTGGTCTTCTTCTCTTTCAATGGTTTAGACTATATTTATCCAGAGAGCAAAAGAGTTGTAGCATTACAAGAGATAGAAAGAGTATTGAAGAGAGGAGGATATTTTGTTTATAGCTCTCACAATCCTCTTTCTTTATTTTTTAAATTTAGACCTGGATTACTAATTAGAAGCATAAAAGAAGGAAAATTATTTTCTAAGTACAAACCTGAGAAAAATGCTACATTTGGAACAGTTTATACATATTTTGCTACTCCGAAAAATCAAAAAAGGTTAGTTGAAAAAAATACAGAATTACGATTAGTAGAGGTATATCCTAATTCTATAAAGGAAGTACATCCTCACTATGTCTTCAAAAAAAATTAAGAAAACAGTTTTTATCACAGGAGTATCTGGATTTATTGGGGGGAATCTTGCAAAGAGATTATCTATTGATTTTAATGTCTTGGGATTAGATAAAAGAAAAGGAGAGTTTACAAGCGTTTTAGGAGATTTAGAATCTTTGAATAAAGAAAATCTGGGAAATGTAGATATAATAATTCATTTGGCCGCTGCTCTTCCAGGAGATGATAAAGAAGCAATGCACAGAATAAACGTTGAAGGGACAAGAAGACTATTGGAACTTTCTAAAAAATCTGGAGTTAAAAGATTTATTTTTGCTTCTACTGGAGGAATATTTGAAAGAGGAGATAAAATAACGATTGATAGTCTTAAAAAAATTGAAAACGAATATGCTAAAACAAAAGAAATTGCGGGAAACATTTTGCTAAGTCAAACTGATGTGGAAGTTTGTATTTTATATTTATTTTTTCCTTATGGTCCACAACAAAGAGAGCCAAGATTAATTCCAAGGCTAATAAATAAAATAAATAATGGGGAAGCAATAGAGATAAATGAGAATGGTGGGCCTACACTATCCTTTACATATATTGACGACCTTACAGAACAGATAGGAAGATTATGTTTAATGGATAAGGTAGAAAAAGAAGTTATTATTTCTGGGAATGATGCTAAAATGGAGAAAGTTATTGGTTTAATTGGTAAGATTATTGGGAAAAAACCAGAAATAAGATATTTGAAGAATGATGGAGACATGATTGCAGAAGATACTGCTCACAATATAACAAAATACTTTCCAAAAATAGATATTGAAGAAGGACTAAGAAGAACCATTCTTTTTAATTAAGGTATTCTTTAATGTGGGGTAAAGCCCATACCTTATGAGAATAGTTTTTTAGAGCATACTCTTGAGCAATTTTTGATAGTTTCTCTCTTTCACTCCTTGATTTTGAGAAGAATTCTTTGAGTGCTTTTTCTGATTTTTCAGTACCATATTTAAGACTATAAACTAATTCTGTAAATCTAGCTCTTTCTGGAGGAATTTGTATGAGGGCTGGCGTATCTTTTATCCCTTCAAGTTCTCTTACTATTGCTGGGAGCCCACACGCCAGAGATTCTTGAACTGTCTGTCCTAAACCTCCTCCACGTAACCTCATGAGAAGAAAACTAACATCTGCAGCATTGTAATAATCTATAAGTTCTTGTGGATTTTTCTTGCTGTAGTACAATAAATTTTTTGGTTTATCTGCTAATAATTTTTCAAATTCTTTTAACACGCTTCGGCCAATTACTACAAAGAGGAAGTCTTTATTTCTTTTTATTAGTTCTATTAATACATCTCCACATTTATTGGGATTAATTCTTCCTACAAATATGACTATATTTTTGTTTAAAGGTAATCCAAGTTTTTTGCGTGCCTTAATTTTATCTGTTTTGTAAAACATATCTGTGTTTAATGGCGCTGGAAGATATACGACTTTCGTTTTATTGGGAAATAGTCTGAAAAAAATAGGTTTATTCTTACCAGTAAATCTTTTGTATACTCCTAAATCATTTGAGGTTATCTTTTTTGCGAAAAATGCGAAGAAATAGAAAAAGAAATAATCCCAAATCTCTTTTTTTATTTTATTTCTTAACATCTCTTTTCCAATTGGAACCCAGCCCATCATGTTAAACAAGTATTCTGTTTTTGTGAATAAAGAAGCAAACCAAAATAAAACTATTGACATTCTATTTCCAATATTGATTATTCTGTCTATCTTATTTTTTATGCAAAATCTTCTAACCTGCCAGGGTAAAGTTCGATCGTATTTCAAAGAAACGATTTTTGTTCTGTTTAAACCTGCCCACTCAAATTGATAAGACTCTTTTGCCTTATCCTGCCATCGGTCTGTTGTAAGCAAGAAAATATTTGTTTCTTTAGGTAGCACTTTTTCATAGAAACGCATCCTATTAAGACGATTAAATGCAAAACCTGCTGAAAAGAAACAGATGTTTTTTCCCATTATTTTTTTGATGAATGGGCGGTTTATAAAGGATATGGTAGATTTAAGAAATGTTTATAAAACAGCAAAAAAGACAAAAATTATGGGTTTTGAATTAAAAGGAAAGAATGTTCTTGTTACTGGTGGAGCAGGATTTATTGGAAGCCATCTTGTAGATGCACTGATAAAAGAAAGCCCTGTAAAAATTGTTGTTATAGATAACCTTTTTCTTGGGAAGGAGGAAAATCTTGATAACGCGAAGAAAAACTTTTCTGGCTTGAAGTTCATAAAAGCTTCTGCTGCGGATGAGTCAATTGTAAGAAAGATTGTTGAAGAGAATAAAATTGAGGTAGTTTTTAATCTTGCTGTGATTCCTCTGCCTGCTTCTTTAGAAAGGCCGAAGTTTTGCTCAGATGAAAACGCGGCAATAACCCTAAACATTTTAGAGTTGCTTAGAGAAAAAAAGATTGAGACGCTCGTACATTTTTCTTCTTCTGAAGTTTATGGCTCTCTTGCTGAAGGACTATTAAATGAGAATAATGCACTTGACCCTCATACTCCGTATGCTGCAAGTAAAGCTGCCTGTGATCATTTAGTGCAATCTTATGCTAAAACATTTGGCCTTGATACTTTAATAGTGAGGCCATTCAACAACTATGGGCCAAGACAGAATGATAAGAGCTATGCAGGAGTAATCCCTTTAACAGCAAGACGTATACTGCATAATGAAAAGCCAATAATCTTTGGAGATGGAAAACAAACAAGAGACTTCATTTATGTTGAAGATACTGCTAAAGCTGTAATAGAGTTATTCAAGAATAAAAATGCTCGGGGAAAAATAGTTAATCTTGGATCTGGGAAAGAAATTTCTGTAAATGAATTGATAGATGCAATATGCAAAATAAGGGATTATAATAATGGTGTTGAATACAAGCCTGCCAGGATTGGAGATGTAAGAAGACATCAAGCAGATATGTCGCTTGCAAAAGAACTGATTGGCTTTGAACCGAAAACTAACTTTATGGAAGGATTAAGGAATACTTTGGATTATTATAAGGCTATTAATAGTTAATTTTAAAAACGGACTTGCTTGCACAGAAATATGATAAATGTTGCAGTTATTGGCGTTGGTCAAATGGGACAACATCATGCTAGAAATTACAGCGCCATGCAGGGAGTGAAGCTCGTAGCCATATCTGACGTTAATGGTGAAAAAGGCAAACATGCTGATGAATATGGATGTAAATTTTATAATTCTTATGTTGAAATGCTTGAAAATGAGGATATTGATGCAGTATCCATTGTGGTTCCATCAAGCCTTCATCACGAAGTAGCTCTTGAGGCAATAAAAAGAGGAAAACACATTTTAGTTGAAAAACCGATAGCTGAAACTGTTGAACAGGCGCAGGAGATGATAAATGCTGCAAAAGAAAAAAATGTACGTCTTATGGTCGGGCATATAGAACGCTTTAATCCAACAATTAAAAAATTAAAAGATATTATGGATTTAGGAACAATTGGAGAAATTACTTCAATTATAGCAAGAAGAGTTGGAGGTTATCCTAAGAATATGGGCGAGGGTAATGTCATAACAGACCTTGCGGTGCATGATATAGACATTTTTAATTATTTGATTGGCGAAGAACCACTTGCTGTGCACTGCCATAATGTAAGAGCTCAAAACAGCACGAGAATAAATTCTGCGGAAATTATGATTAACTATGGTAAGACT
>CAYHJV010000030.1:0-8527 GCA_964357045.1 Candidatus Woesearchaeota archaeon
TAAGGGGAAACCTTTGTTCAGTTTTTTAGAGGGGCCGCCGACTGCAAACGCACCACCGGGATTACATCATCTTGAAGTTAGAACCTTTAAAGATATTGTTTGCAAATTCAAATTTATGCAGGGTTATTCAGTTCCTAGAAAAGGAGGATGGGATTGCCATGGGTTGCCCGTAGAAGTGCAGGTTGAAAAAGAACTCGGACTCAAAGATAAAAAAGATATTGTTAATTACGGCGTTGATAGATTTATTGAAAAAGCAAGAAACAGTGTTTTCTCGAACATAAAAGATTGGGAAAAATCAACCCAGGAATTAAACTACTGGATTGATTTAAAGAATCCTTATGTAACTCTAGATAATAATTACATTGAAAGTGTTTGGTGGAGTTTAAAAGAGCTGCATAAAAAAGGATTTTTGTATGAAGGAAATAAAGTTGTGCATTTCTGTCCAAGATGCGGGACACCTTTGTCAAGCCACGAAGTAGCTCAAGGCTATAAAGATGTGACGGAGGAGTCTGTTTATATTGCATTTAAGCTGAGACAAAAGGCAAAGCCTTTAGCTACTTCGTCTGTAAACAGCCTAAGTAAGAAAAAAAACAATGAATACATTTTAGCTTGGACAACAACGCCGTGGACTTTGCCAGGAAATGTTGCACTTGCGGTTGGAGAAAAAATAGAATATGTTAAAATAAAACTTCCCGATGGAGACACTGTTATTGTTGCAAAAGAAAAAGCTAGTTTAGTTAAAGATGGAAAAATTGTTGGAAATCTCAAAGGAAAAAAGTTAGAAGGGCTCGAGTACGAACCTTTATATGACATTAAGGAGACGCAAAATAAAAACTCTCATAAAATTGTTTTGGCTGATTTTGTTTCAACAGAAGAGGGAACGGGTGTTGTTCACACTGCTGTAATGTATGGGCCAGATGATTATGATTTAGGAATGAAAATTGGACTGCCTGCTGTTCACACCGTCGGACAGGATGGAAAATTCCTCGACATTGTTCCAGAATTTATAAAAGGAAAATTTGTCAAAAGCGCCGAAAAATTAATAATTGAAAATTTAAAGAAAAGAAATTTACTTTTCAAAACGGAAAAAATTACCCACTCTTATCCTTTTTGCTGGAGATGTGAAACTCCTTTGCTTTATTACGCAATTAACTCTTGGTTCATTAAAGTTTCAAAAATTAGAAATAAAATGTTAGAGTTGAATAATAAAATTAATTGGGAACCAAAGCACATAAAAGAAGGCAGGTTTGGAAAATGGCTTGAAGGGGCAATAGACTGGAATATTTCCCGCTTTAAATTTTGGGGAACACCACTTCCAATATGGAAATGCAACTCATGTGATAAAATAAAAGTTATTGGAAGTGTTGAAGAATTAAAAAAAGAAGCATTGAAGTTTCCCAAGGAAAAAATTGATTTGCACAAACCTTGGATTGATGGGATTAATTTAGAATGTGAATGCGGCAAGGAAATGTCTAGAGTCAGTGATATGGTTGATGCTTGGTACGATTCTGGTTCTGCAAGTTTTGCTCAATTTCATTATCCTTTTGAAAATAAATTAGAATTTCAAAAGAGATTTCCTTACGACTACATAGCTGAGGCAATAGATCAGACACGAGGTTGGTTTTATACCTTACATGTCTTAGCAACTATTCTGTTTGACAAACCTGCTTACAAAAATGTAATTTGCGCAGGCCATATTGTCGACGAGAAAGGAGAAAAAATGTCAAAATCTAAGGGAAATATAATTGTTCCTAGAGAAATGATAGACAAAGTGGGTGTTGATGCAATAAGACTTCAATTCTTAACTTCAGACGCTGGAAATTTTAAAAGATTTTCATTTGATTTGATGAAAGAATCAGTTATTCCATTTTTGACTGTTCTTTATAATTTAAATAAATATTATAGCCAGCTTGAGAACAAAAAAACTAAATTGCGAATTGAAGATAAATGGATTTTGTCAAAATTAAATTCAACAATTGAAAAGGTTACGAACGAATTAAATCAATTTCACATGGATACTCCATTTCAGGCAATAATAGATTTTGTGGTTAAAGATTTCTCAAGGGGTTATATTCAAATGACCCGTGATAGAGAGGATATTAGGGAAATTATTGGAGAGGTCATAGAAAAAATTTCTTTGTTGTTAGCGCCCTTTGCACCTTATATTTCAGAATATGTCTATGAGAATTTTTCAAAAGGAAAATCCGTTCATTTAAGCAAATGGCCAAAAGCTGATAAGAAAAAAATTGACGAAGCGCTTGAAAAAAAATTTGGGGGTGTGTTGAAAGTTATTGAAAGGGGTTTGGCTGAGAGAGACAAAGCACAGATTGGATTAAGATGGCCGTTACAGAAGATCATAGTTTATGTTAAAGATAAAGAAGACTACAAAAATTTCATTGAAATAATCAAGACTCAATTAAATGTAAAAGAAATTAAATTTGAGACTCCTGTGTCAAAGGAAATTGAATTTAATACGGAGCTCGACACAAAAACCACGCCAGAACTTGAATCAGAGGGTTATGCTCGAGAACTTGCTAGACAAATACAGTCTTTCAGAAAAAAATTAGGGCTTGAAAAAAAGGATATGGTTGAAACTTATGTGGTTGTTGATGAAAATTTAAAGAAAATACTTGAGAGTCAAAAAAGTTTTTTAAAGGAAAGAACGAACTCTAAAAAATTCGAAGTTGTTACAACTGCCAAGGAAAAATTTAAAAACGTTATTGAGTTTAAAATAAGAGATAAAAGGGGAAAGATAGTCATAAAATAACTACTAACAAGTAATTTTTAGCATTTACCCTTTTAGAGTATAAAAATGTTTAAAAACGAAGGCGGTGTGTTAAAAAAATAATATGATAGTTAAAGATGAATTTTTGAGCAGATTAAGGAAAATTTTTGATTTAAATTTGTATGAGGTGAAAGTCTGGACTGCTTTGCTTTCTCGTGGTACGAGCACTGCCGGGGAATTGAGCAGCATTTCTGATGTTCCTCGATCAAGGACTTACGATATTCTTGAAAGCCTTGAAAAGAAGGGATTTATTATTATGAAGCTCGGCAAGCCCATAAAGTTTGTTGCGTTAAAGCCTGATGAAGTTGTTGAAAGGGTGAAAAAAAATTTAATGAAGTACACTCAAGAAAGAACAAAGAGACTTGAAACACTAAAGGGCGACGAGGTTCTTGAAGAATTGAATGGATTGTTCACAAAGGGAATTAAGTTCGTTGAACCGGCTGATTTATCTGGAAGTTTGAAAGGCAGGCAAAATATTTACAACCATCTTGACATGATGATTAGAGATGCTGAACAAATGATAACAATTGTAACAACGTCTGAAGGGTTGAACAGAAAATTGGAAGCGTTAATGCCTAGTCTTGAAAAATGCAAAAAGAGAGGAATTAGGATAAGAATCGCAGCCCCTATAAACAGCAATAATTTGAAAGTTGCTCGTGAGTTAAAGAAAGTTGCGGAAGTAAAAGATCTTCAAGGAATGAAAGCAAGATTTGCAATTATTGACGGGAAACAATTAATGTTCATGCTTTTGGATGATGAAAAATTCCATCCTAATTACGATATTGGAATATGGATTAGTACAGAATTCTTTGCTCTAGCCATGGAACAACTTTTCGAACTTGCCTGGAAAGATATGAAAGCTGTGAAGTGAAATTATCGCAAATGTTTTCTATGTTTTAATCTTAATGCTAACACAAGAATTAGAGCGCATGAAATAAAATTTAATCCTGTAACAATTTCCAACAACAAATCTGAGATTACAAATAGAGCATATAAAAAAGTAATAAGGCCACACAGAGTCCAAATTAAATACGAGTGGATGTTAGCACTTTCTTTTTTACGTAATAAATCTCTTATTGTGGGAAAATATCCTATCGTAGCAATAATTCCCGTACCTGCATAGAGAAAAGCAATAATTGTTAATAGAGTATTCATAACTCATTCAAACTAGGGTTAAATATAAACCTTATGATAATCCCAAATTTTTTCTAATACCAACTAAGAATCATAATACACAAATTAAAAATTTTAAAAAATAATAAAAAATTTATCTTTTCTTTTTTCTTCGAGAAACTTTTCTCCTTGAGCTTTTCTTTCCTCTTCTCTTAGCCTTTCTTCTGGAAACCTTTGATTTGCCGCCGGTTATTCCTGAAAGAGTTGCTCTGTAAGCGATCGGAGCTTGTGCAGACCCTAAAGCTGCAGCTCTACCTGAGACGCTTCTAACCATAGCTATGTTTCTTCTTATATCTCCATTAAGTCTCTGCAATTCTTTGTTTGTTTTTTTGACGGAAGCAGCTAAAGATTTCTCAGAAATTTTTCCGAAAAAAAATCTCTTGCACTCTGTGTCAAACTCATCAAGAAGACCTTGCTTTTCTTCCTGCCTAGCTCTTATAAGCTCTCCAGCAGTAGTCAAGTCTTTATGAAGTCTAGAGAAAAGCTCCTCATTCATCTTTTTTTCTTGAACCATTTTGCCTCTTTTAATTTAATTACAAATGAAAAGGAATTTTTATTTAAATAGTTTGTGTTTACATCTCTTCAATGGTTTTTATGCCCAAAAGACCAAGGGAATTTCTCAAAATGATTCTGAAGGCTTCAACTAACGCCAGCCTAAAAGGTTCTTCTTTTGATCCAATGACAGGGCAGCTATGATAAAACTCATTGAAAGATTTTGAAATGTCGTAAGAATAGTTCGCGATTACCGACGGAGACATATTGTTGAATGCTTTTACAACGGTTTCTTGAAATTGAGAAAGTTTTTGCACCAAATCTGTTTCCTTTTTATCTAAATCATAAATTTCGAATTTGGCTTTGTTTGTAGATTTCTTTAAAATCGAACCAGCTCTTGCATAACTGTATAAAATGTATGGTCCTGTGTCGCCTTCGAACGAAACAAATTTTTTTATATCAAAAGCGATATTACTTTTTCTATAATTTTTTAAATCACCGTAGAAAATCGCGGCTATTGCAATTTTGTGTGCTCTTTCTTCCAACGCATCTTTCTTTATTTTCTTGTCTCTTTTCTGAATTTCTTTTTTAGCAAATTTTTTTGTCTCTTCAAGTATATCTTTCATGAAAACTGTTTTGCCTTTTCTTGTTGCAAATTTTTTCCCCAATTTTGAAAGATAAAATCCATGGTCAACGTGAACACAATCTTTTGACCATTTATATCCCATCAACTCAAGAATTTTAAAAAGCTGTTTAAAATGCAGAATTTGCTCTTGTCCAACTTCATAAATCATTTTGCTAAATTTGTATTTTTTGTAACGTGAAATCGCCGCCGCAATGTCCCTTGTCAAATATATAGTTGTTCCATCGCTTTTTTTAATTAGAGCAAACCCTAATCCATATTCGCTCAAGCCGACACCCATTGCACCTTTGCTTTTTTTCAGCATGCCATTTTTGTTTAATTCCTCTATAACCAATTTTATTTCTTTGTTGTACTGAGATTCTCCTGAATAAACATCAAATTCTATTCCAAGATCTTTGTAGGTTTTTTCAAATTCTTTAAGACTTAAATTTCTAAAAATTTTCCATAGCATCATGGCCTTTCTATCTCCATCTTCAAGTCTTTTGAACCACTGCCTTGCTTCTTCTTCGTATTGTTTTTTGTTTGCTCGCACATAAACGCTTAGAAGATGATTTATAGGATCTTTTAACAATTTACTCTCGTTTCCGAATTTTTCATAACCCAATAAAATTTTCCCGAACTGAGTGCCCCAGTCCCCCAAATAGTTTAGTCTTATTGTCTTGTATCCTAAAAATTCAGAAATGTTTGCTATTGAATTGCCTATTATTGTTGACCTTAAGTGGCCTATGCCAAATGGCTTTGCAATGTTTGGCGAAGAGAATTCTATTAGAATTTTTTTACCTTTTCCAATTTTGCTTTTTCCGTAACTTTTTTTCTGGCCTATCGCTTCCCAAACAATTCTTCTTGCTAGGTCTTTTCTGTCCACGAAAAAATTCAAGTACGGGCCGTTTGTTTGAATGTCGTCGAAGTCTGTGAAGTGAGGTGTTTTAATGTTTTTTCTTATTTCAAGCGCAATTTCGTGAGGAGCCATTTTTAGTTGCTTAGCCAAAACGAAGCAAGGAAAAGCATAATCGCCTAATTCAGATGAAGGAGGAGTCTCAATTAATTTCTCAATTTCTTCTCCAGACATTTTGACCCCTAATTCTTTTATGGCTTTCTCAAGAATATTCACCACCTGTTTTTTCATAAAAGAAATAATGAAAGAGTGTTAATAAAAGTTTTTGTTTCTTTTCGCTCCGTTCAAGAATGCGGGAAGAAGGGTTCGAACCTTCGCAGGCACTAAGCCACAAGATTTCTTAATCACCCATGAGGACAACCTCAAGGGAGATGTCATAAGAAGAACCGTTAGGTTCTTTTTATCTTAAGTCTTGCCCGTTTGACCACTCCGGCATTCCCGCGGGATAATAAATAACAGACTACAACTTTTTGAAAAGAATTCTACTTAAAAATGTTTTTATCTTGGAGAAACAGCTTCCATGCTTACTAAATTAAAAGAGGCCCCCTCAACAATAATTTGACCAGTAGGAGTCATTTCAGCTATTGTGTAAGAATTTGTTGTAGGATCCATGAAGGACACATTGAAATTACCATTAGCATTTGAAATGTTATTTACTGCGTATCCGGTCATGAAATGGCTGATGCCCATTGTTACATTTCGAATTATTACAGTAACATCTTCCCCATTCCTCATCTCTCTATTAAAGTCCTGATAGTCTGGGTTCTTTACACGAAGGTCTAATCTTACTCCATTATGTGTTATAACTGCATTATTGCCTGAGGTTGTTGCGTGGGGATTAATCCATTTTATTGTGAAATTTTGCTGAAAACCTTGGTTATTTAAATAAGCTACCTTTCCGAGCAACATATTTCTATCTTCTGTCCCATTCTCTGTTGTTCCCATTAAATTTCTTAAGTTATTTATTAAATCATGGAGATTTTGTGTTACAAGTCCTGGAAATTGGGTTTGATTGAAAAATTCTAAACTTACTCCAACAGAAGTGGGACCACATGAATTATTTCCCCAAGCAGGATCATCAAATTGTGAAAAGTTCCTTAGTCCTGTTTTTGTAAATGAAAATCCCATGGCTGCTATTTCTTGGGCTGAATGAGAGGAAATATTAAATAAAGTTCCATCTGGGGCCTGTAACGTAATAATTTGTCCACCTACTCCTTCTCCAATGCCTATAGTTGTAGCATCAGATAAACATCTTGCTAAACCCCCTCCTTGACCTATAATTGTATCACATACTGGTGGAGGACCTCCTCTGAAAATCCTATCAACTAAATAAGTTAGATCAAGGATATTTGCGTTTGCTCCATCTCCATTTACATCTCCTCTTTCTACAGGAGCAGGTGGTGGAGGACCTCCTCTGAAAATCCTATCAACTAAATAAGTTAAATCTAAAATATTTCCTCCAGCACCATCCCCATTTACATCGCCACAAACAAAATATGAAGTTTCTTGAACTCTTATTGTTATATTCCTCGTATCATTGCCTGTCTTATTGTCATCAAGAAAAAATGAAAGACTGTGAATACCTACATCATGCTCCAGTGGCAGCCAGTCAAATGTCCCAAGATTGGTAGTGTTATCAAAATGCAGACGGCCGAGAAAGTCTGGGAAAACATACATTTCTAAAATATCTTTATTGAAGGGATCTGTGCATTCTAATGAGTCAATATCCGTGCTTGTAAAGTCAATATGTACAGGATTCCCCACATCTACAATTATAGTCCCTGATGGACTGGCGTCCAATACAGGCTTTCGGTTTACATTATTAACTGTAATGTCAACGACATCAGAAATTTGAGATGTCCCACAGTTTTGTCCACAATGAAACACAGGCTGATAAAAACCAGATTGACATTGGTTTGGCGTCCATTCAAAAAAGGCGCTAACAGAACCTGTGCCACTTGTCTCTGGAAAAGTTGCCCCTGTAGGTAAATCTTCAGCCCATATACAAATTGGCAACGCCGCAGGAGGATTATACTCACATGTATATTCAATTTGTAAGAATTGATTCTCATTTACCTCTATAGGAGAAAATGCACTCTTCTGATTTATTACCATAATTTTAGATTGCAATTTAATCACACGAGTATCTCCCGTGCCTTTTACTGTTGCTTTTTCTAAAGTCATTTCATTTGTTGATTGTGTAGTTGACAAACTAGACGAAGGACTTGACGTTTTTTTATTATTTGAATTTGAAGAAGTTGTTGAAATCTTTTGACTTATTGTCTGCAATTCCGCAACATTATTTTGTTCTTCTAAACTAATAGGATTTGATTTTTGTTCTAAAGAGCTTTTATCTTCATTAATATTTAATAAAAAGAAAGCCGATAAATTAATTACAAAAAGTGCTAAAATTAAAACCACCACTACAAAATATCTTTTAATAAAGTTTCCCATTCCATACAACCCTTTAATAACCCGAGAGTTGCAATGTAGGATTAGTATATAAACATTATTGGGTTCTGAGACATCAATTCCTATT
>CAYHJV010000031.1:0-8468 GCA_964357045.1 Candidatus Woesearchaeota archaeon
ATCCTAAGACAGATGAGGAGATAAAAATTATGGAAGAAAATGTTACTCTTAGAAAGTTTGAGACTTTTAAAGTCCAGCGGATTTTGTCGCCCCAAAAAATTCTTGAGATGCAGAATATAACTAAGAGCAAAATTTACATGGATGACAAAATTAAGAGATACATTGTTAAAATAGTGGATAAGACGAGAACGCGTGATTTTAAACACGGAGAGTATATAGACTGGGGAGGTTCGCCGAGAGCGAGCATCGGTTTGTTTATAGCGTCGAAAGGCTGGGCTTTGATTAAAGGAAGAAATTTCGTTATTCCTCAAGATGTAAAAGATGTTGCACATTTTGTTTTAAGGCATAGGATTATTTTGAACTATAAGGCAAGAGCGGAAGGAATTGATTCTGATAAAATTATTGATGAAGTTTTAGGTATGGTGAATGTTTGAGATGAAAGGGAAGATGTGGATAATAATATTAGGAGTTGTTGTAGTTTTGTTAATTGTATTTTTTATTAAATCCTCACAAACAGATTTAAGTGATTTTCCAACTAACTCTTGTGAAGTAGATGAAGATTGTGTTTTAGCGGTTGATCCTTACTCTTGTTGCATTAATTACCACCCTCCTATGAGTAAATCAGATGCTGATAAAAAAGGTTTAGTCGCCTATGACTCCACTATTAATTATAGTTCGTATCCTAAAAAAGAGGATTGTAGTTTGGCTAGATGTAACGCGACATTGTATATAGGGGAATTTAGGGCAGTATGCAAAAATAATAAATGTTCGTCAGAGTTGATTGAAAATTAAAATGCAACAAAAAAACAAACTTAACACAAATATCCCAGATGCTATTGCGGAATTTTTGGATGTTATGAACGAGTTTAAATTGAAAAAAGATATTTATAAAATTCTTTTTAGGGGGAAGGGTTTAGAGTTTGAGGCCTTTAGGGATTTTTCGCCGGATGATGATGCGGCAGATATTGACTGGAAAACAAGCTCCAGATCACAGAAGCTGCTCGTTAAGCAGTATAAAGAAGAGAGGGATTTGAAAATAGTTTTTTTGGTTGATGTAGGAAGCAATATGGTTTTTGGCTCAACGGAAAAACTTAAGTGCGGTTTCACTGCTGAGCTTGTTGCTGCTTTTTCTAAGTTGATTATGGATGGAGGGGATAGAGTTGGTTTGTTTTTGTTTAGCAATGGAGTTAAAGAATTCATCACTCCAAAAAACGGAGAAAGACATTTTCACTTGCTTATTGATAAGTTGACGGATATTGAAACTTATGGAGGAATTACTGATATTGATAAGAGTCTTGATTTTGCTTTGCAATATTTGGACAAGTCTATTTTTTCCGTTATTGTTATTTCTGATTTTTTAAGAGTTACTCATGAGACCGAAAGAAAATTAACTTTGATTTCAAGCAAGTTCGAGACCATACTTGTTAGGGTTAGAGATCCCTTGGATTTTACTCTTCCGGAAGTTAGCGGCGAGGTTGCTTTGGAGAATCCTTACACTGGTCAGCAGATGGTAATTAATCCTAAAGTTGCTAAAAGCGCGTATGAAAAATATGCTCTTGCTCAGTCACAAGCTGTAGAAGAAATTTTTAAAAGAACTCAGGCCGATTATTTAGATTTAACAACAAATAAATCATTTGCAGTCCCTTTGTCTATTTTTTTGAAGGGCAGACTGCTGAGGAAGTAATATGGATTTTTCATTTTCCCATCCACAATATCTCTGGCTGCTCTTCTCTCTCCCTTTACTTTTCTTCATTCATTTTTTTGCTTTGAGCAGCAGAAGAAAGAAAGCTTTGAAATTTGCAAACTTTGACGCTATAGCCAGAATAGAAGGAATTGATTTTTTTTCTAAAAATGTTGTTGTTTTATTTATGAATGTTTTGATTGCAGCTTTGCTAATTTTTGCAGTTTCTGGTTTAACCATTCATACTTTTGCGAAGTCTAGTTCTTTTTCTTTTGTTATAGCTATTGATTCTTCGCAGAGTATGGAAGCAACCGATTTTTCTCCAAATAGAATAACTGCGGCCAAACAAACAGCCGTTACATTTCTTAATGAGGCGCCTATTGGTACTAGAGTGGGAATAATTTCTTTTTCTGGAGGTTCTAAAATAGAGCATGATATGACAGAAAGGAAAGATGAATTAAAGTCAGCGATTTTTGACATTGGTATAAGTGGTTTAGGGGGAACTGATTTATATGAGGCCGTTTTGACTTCATCTAACTTGCTTAAGAACGAAAATCAAAAGGCCGTTATTTTATTAAGTGATGGACAGCTCAATGTGGGAAATATAGATGACGCTATTTCTTACGCCAATGAAAATAGCGTCGTGATTCATACCATAGGTATAGGAACTGTTGAGGGGGGAGAAACAGAATTTGGAATATCAAAATTAGATGAGGACTCTCTGAAAAGTTTGGCTTATAACACGGGAGGACAATACTTTAACCCTTTAAACTCTCAGAATTTAACAGATACTTTTTTAGGACTTTACGATTTGACGGAGAGAAAAGTTGCGGTTCCTCTCTTAGATTACCTCATAGTTTTTGCAATTATTTTGCTTGTTTTAGAATTCTTTACCGCCAACACGAGATTTGTTAATTTGCCTTAAACGGATTTCCTTTGTCTTCAGGCTTGTTATTTTTTGGATTTTTTTTGGAGCTTTCTTTGCTTTTTATAAATTTCCCAACTAGGGGAATATTTGACTTTTTTTTATGTTCGAGGTCTTGACTTTTTTTGTCGAGGTCTTCTTTTTCGTCTTTGCTTATAATTCTGTTGCTTCCAATTATTTCAGCAAGAAGTATTGCAAGCTCTTTGAGTTTTTCTTTTGTTACTTCTTCTCTTGAGTAGAGGTATTTTGTCATCTCATCTGTGAATTCTACAGCTTTTTTGTTATTTTTTTGTATGAAGAAATTCTCAAACTCGGAATCTTCTATTGCTCTTGAGATGTGGAAGGCCTCTTTGAAAAATGATTTTGCTAAATTGTCCAGAATTTTTAAAGATTCTCTCGGCTTTTCTAGATCTATCGCCGCGATTTTTTTTATATAGAATTCGTTTCTTGCGTATTTTCCTTCCATGAATCTAATTCGCAGTTTTTTTTCCAAAAATGTTAGTATGATTAAGAAAATTGATACTAATGCTATGAATCCAATTAAAATGTAGCCTATATTTTGTAGCAGTGTCATTTTCTCTCTTTTCAGTCTATTTTATATTTAAATGATTTGAGATTAAAAAGGTTACTCTTTAGAAACTAATTTAAATGCTTTTGCCTATTTTCTTAAATGTTAATAGGTCTGGTAGGAAAGCCATCCGTGGGAAAAAGCACTTTATTCAAAGCAGCGACTTTAGCAGAGGTTGAAATAGCTTCTTATCCTTTCACTACTATAAAACCGAACCATGGGGTTGGTTATGTGAGGGTTGATTGTATTGAAAAAGAGTTTGATACTAAATGTAATCCTAATCATGGATTTTGCATTGAGGGGCAGAGGTTTGTTCCTGTAGAGCTTATGGATGTTGCAGGTTTGGTACCTGGAGCAAGCGAAGGAAAAGGGTTAGGGAACCAATTCTTGGACGATTTGAGAAAGGCGGACGTTTTTATTCATATTGTCGATCTTTCTGGAACGACTAATGCTGAGGGTAAGTTATTAGAAGAGGGGGAGAATTATGATCCTTCTTATGATATAAAATTTTTGGAAGAGGAGTTGGATTTATGGTTTTACAATATACTCTTTAAAGTTTGGAAAACTTTCTCCAGAAAGATTGAACAAGAAGGACTTAAATTTTCTGAGGCTGTTGCAAAACAATTTTCAGGTTTGAAAGTTGATGAAGAGCAAGTTAAAAAAGTGTTAAGAACCGTTACCCTACCTGAGAAACCAAGCTTTTGGAAAGAAGAACAGTTAATGAGTTTTGCTTCTGCTTTGAGGAAAGAAAGCAAGCCTATGATAATTGCTGCGAACAAAATTGATTCTGAAAATGGGTCTAAAAATTATGAGATGCTCAAAAAAAAGTTTTCCGGCGTAATGATGATTCCATGTTCTGCGGATTCTGAACTTGCTTTGAGACAGGCCGCTAAGTTTGAGATTATAGAATACATTCCTGGAGATAATGATTTTAAGGTTGTTAAGGAAATAAGTCCCAGACAGAAAGAAGCGTTGATGAAAATTAAGAGGGAAATTTTAGATGTTTATGGTTCAACTGGTGTTCAGCAAGTACTAAATACAGCCGTATTTGATTTGTTAAAATATATTGCTATTTTTCCAGCCAGTGCCAATAGGTTAAGAGATAGTAAAGGAAATGTTCTACCTGATTGCTTTTTATTGCCTTCAGGAAGCACTGCTTTAGATTTTGCTTTTTTTCTGCATACTGATTTTGGGAAGAATTTTATAAAGGCAATTGACGCTCGCTCTAAAAGGGCTTTAGGGAAAGACTATAAATTGAAAAATAGAGATGCTTTGGAGATTGTGACTAGATAGAATTATTTAGAATTAATTGTCCATCCTCTGCTTTGGAAAAACCTGATTACTCTCTCTTTTGTTTGTATGTTTCTTCCTCCAATAGAATAAGGGCCGCCTTCGATAGTTTCGGCGTCAAAGTATGTCTTCTGTTTTGGGTCTAAGTATGCTACTGTTTTATTTCCTGTTTGTGATTTCATAGTTTTCCCTTCTCCTTCAAGAATTTGGCCTACATCATCAACCAATTTATAGGTTGCTTTTCTATTTGTTTTATTTAATACAACTTCATTTTTATTCTCTTTTATTGATAACATTTCATCTACATCTTCGCCAAGTTCTAAAGCTAGTTTCCCAATATCAACTTTGCTCATGTTTCAACTACCTATAGATTATTTATAAATATTTATATTCCAACAAATATCTTTAAATAGTTACAGCACATTTAAATTTTAAATTATAAAGAGGTTTGCGCGATTTTCAACGGAGGCAAAGCAAGAAATCGCTTATCCGTGTCAAGAGGGAAAATCGAAAAAAACCGCTAGGTTGTTTTTAATGGTGTATAAGAGGTATATTTATAGAAACGGAAAGAGATTTGGTCCTTATTATTATCATACTCACAGAGATAGCGAGGGAAAAACTTATTCTAGATATGTTCCGCATCATGAAGTTGGTACAGAAACACGTGCTGTAACTGAACCTTTTTTAAAAAGGTTCCCAAAACCAAACCAAGATAGGCATGAACCTTTTCATAAATCGAGTGTTCCTCACAAACATCTAACACTTTTTATTTTAAGTCTCGCAATAATTGGGATAATTTTAGCAGTTGTTATTTTAAATTATCAATTGAAAAGTGGAGAGGAATTTAGTTTTAAAAGTGTTGGCGAAGGAATTTACAGTGCTATAACTGGTTTTACTGCTGAAGAACCAGAACCAGCACCAGTTGAGGAGAGTTCTAGTGAGAAATCTGAAGAAAGTTCAGGTGATGGAGAAACTCCAAGTGTTGATGATAACATTCCTACCGAAGAAAGCCCTGCTTTGGGTTCTGAGGAGCCGAATGAAACTCAACAAACTTCTGAAGAATCACAAGTTACTAATGAGACTCAATCCGAACAAGTTGAAAATGAAACTATTTCTAATGAAACTATTTCTAATGAAACTATTTCTAATGAAACTATTATAGGGCCAGAAGAGCCCGCAGAGGAGGAAACTTCTACAGAAGGTGAGATTATTCTTGGAAATCAGTCTAACGATTTTTCTGGCAACTTCACTTTATCAAATGAAACAAATGAAACTTTGATTGAGGGAAATATTACTATCACTCAACAAGCTTCTACTAAACAGTATAGTGCTATTTTGGGCAAGCCTGTTAAATGGGAAAGGAGAGTTAAATTAGATATAGAAGGAAGTGATAAAGTAGATGGTGTTACTTTGGATATTCCTAAGCCAGCAGGAAACGTTAACGCAAAAAAAATTAAGGGGGATGTTGAAGAAAACTTGAATTTTTTTGTGGATAATGATGATAGAATTGAAGAAGTTAAATCAAATGTTCAGGAAGAAACTCAAGAGAATAGGAGTCCTATAGAAAGTGTCTTTAATTTCTTTTTGGGTATCATAAGATTTACAGCTAGGGTTGTTGAAACACCCCAAAAAAACGAAGTAACTGTTGAAGTTACTGATGAGGTTTTAGATAATGATGAAATATTAATTGAATATGAAACGCCTGCGTCTTATGCAGTTGAATCAGACACGGAAAATGGAAAAATTGTAAAGGTTGTGGGTCCAGAAACAATCCATTATGAAAATGTTTTGGCTTTTACTAACTTACCTGCGAGTTTAAACGTGGAAAATCCAGACAGTGTAACTATTTTCTGGCAGGAGCAGAACACTTTTGTTTTACCCCAAAGTGTTCAAGATCAAGATTCAAATGGAATTTATGATTATGTTGAGTGGGTTGTTCCTCAGTTAAGCAATCAAACATTTGAAATTATTGTAATAACAAAAGCGGAACACTTGGATTCAAATAAAACTTTTATTTCTGATATTTATAATGAAGTGAAGGAATTAGACGACATCTGGAGTGAAGCAATTCCAAGTGGAGATTACGTAAGAGTTACTTTCGAAAGAAATTTAACAAATGAAAACGATATAACCGTTTATCCAAGAACTGTAAACGGAACTCCAAGAATTGAAATTTATGAAATTAACGGAAGTGAATTGATTGCCGAGTTTACGAATTTGATTGATAACGAATACAACAAAGTTTTCTTGACAAATTTGGTTGGTGAGCAAGACACTTTCGACCTTTTGGTTCTGGATGGAGATGTTGAGTTTGATTATATTGTGGATCCAACAGCAGGCCCAAACGCTTCTACTTTTGACACTTTTTTAAGACCATCTTCTTGTTTAGGTAATGATCTTGGTATACAGGCTAATTTCCCAATTTCATGTGATGGAACTTATCCTAGCACTAGTTGTGGTACTGGCGCAGATTTGGTAAGCTGTAATGATAGCTTCAATGAAACAATGAGGGGAGGAATTTTAGCAGATCAGGAATGGGGAGGAGTTCATTTGACATATTCCAACTCTTCCATAACAGATTGTGGTTCTGTAACTCAAGTTTATGTTTGCTATGAATGGTGGATTACTGGAGGAGCTGCAGCAAGTTGTAGAATTACTGTCTCTAATGGAACAACAGCTTATGATGCCAATACAACATGTCCCGGTACAACATCAAATCCGGGAGTTGTTTGTCAGAACGTCACTTCTAATTTAAATTGGGTCTGCGGTAGTTTTTTTAATACGTCTACTGAATCTTACATAGAAAGTGAATTTCAAGGTTCTGGTGCAGGTACCAGAATTGGCAATTGGGACGTCTTATCTTTTAATGTCACATACACTCAGGCGGTTGCTAATACAGCTCCAAAGTGGGCAAATAATCAAACTAATTCTACTCTTGCAGGACGTCCTGTTTTACATAGCATAAATTGGACTGATGACTCTGCTTTAAGCGGATATCTTTTTGAATTTGACAATGGAACGGGAACCTTTGCTAATGATAGTTTTGTAAGCTTTACCGAAACTCAAAATTGGAGTAATGTAACGAAAGCTGTTAACTTAACAATAGGAAGTGTAATAAGATGGAGGGTTTATACAAATGATTCTGCGAATGCTTGGAATTCAACAAACATTTTTTCTTATAATACAACAAGTAATCCTCCCACGCATGACAATCCGAACATAAATTTTTATCCAACGGCTCTGACCTCGCAGAATGTAACTTGTACAAATCAGAGTACTAATGATTTTGACGGACACAATGTGACTAATATTTACAATTGGCTCATTGATGGGGCTTCAACGACTATTTTGAATATGCCTTTTAATTCAAATATAACTGCGAACAATAGTGTAGTTAAAGATTACAGCGGAAATGGGGCTAATGGTACAATAACTGGTGGAGATTTGAACTGGACGCCCTTGGGAAAACTTGGTGGTGCTTATGATTTTCCAACGGGGGGTTACTATATTAATGTGAGTAAAAATAGTATTTCACTTGGGACAAATTTTACAATAACTTTTTGGACTAAAGATCGTAGTACTCTTGAAGGACATTTTGCAAAAGGAAATTATTCACAAGGAATTGCCGTGGAATCTATAGGTTCGGCGAGTACTACTTATACATATCTCGATGGATTTTCTTTGACAATTCCTATCATTCCAACTTCGTGGATAATGTATGCTCTAACTTGCAAACCAAGCAATTGCAGTGTTTATATCAACAGCACTTTAACTAACTCAACAACTAACACATCCTCTGTCTCAAATCTTTCTCTCTTTGATCTTAATATTGGAAAGACACCTAGTAGAGTCGCCACGGGAATTATAGATGAGTTTAGAATATACAATATGACTTTAACGTCGGAACAAATAAGTCAGTTGTATACTGAGGGATTAAATAATCTTACGAATTCAACAATTGTTTCGCAGGAGACAACAACAGGACAAAACTGGACTTGCCAAGT
>CAYHJV010000032.1:0-8437 GCA_964357045.1 Candidatus Woesearchaeota archaeon
GGTTTTTTTTCATCAAAATCAACCAGTATAGGCCTCTCATCTTCGAAATTCTCCACATCTTTTTTATTTTTTATTTTGGTTTGTGCAGACTTTTCCTGCCCAGAAAATTTTTTTTGAATTTGCAATTGTGAAGTTGGAAGAGATTTTGCTTGCTGAATAATTCCTGTTTCTGGTTTAATTTTATCTTTTAATTTTTCATGTATTGCTAAAATTTTAAGAAGTTGTTGATGATTAAATCCCTTTTGAAGAAGAAGTTTTCTTATGTCTCTAAAAGTATAACCTTTTTTTATGGCTTCGGAGACCCAATTTTCAATACCTTGATCTCCTCCTTTTCCTAGTAAATTCATCATAGCCATTATTTCTTATTTGTTGTTTCTTGCACCGATTTTTTTTCTGCAACTTCCTCTTCTTGTTGTTTTTCTTTTTGAGGAATTTTTAACTCTTGTTTTTTGTTTTCGTTGAGATTTAAGGACTTTCCCTTGTTTTCTTCTAAGGATTTTGGCTTAATTAAAGTTTTTCCTTGAATTTCTTTTTTATCATCTAGGCCTTTTATCATAACTTCTGGATCGCTGAAAGCAGGATACTCTATGTTGATCATTTCGTGGTCTTCAAGAATTTTCGCCCACTCCAGAGCAGTTTCTTTTGGAATTTTAAATGCCTTTGCAATAGCTCCTGTGCTTAAACTCTTCTTTTCTTTAAGCAGATTATAAAAAATATCTATGTTTGTTTCAGATCTTGATTTTGGCTGAGGAATTATAAAATTCGCCACTTTTTCTTCTTCCTCTTTTCTGTGTTTCAGGAATTTCATGTATGCAAAAAGCACAACCATTAATAGTATCACCCATTGAAGTATGAACGCAAAAACGCTCATATTGATTCCCAAAGGCAATTCACTTATCGCTGCTCCCGAAATCGGCGAGCGGGGATTATCTCTGTTGAAGTAAAAATACATATTTACTCCTGAGAATAAAACAACGAATAAACCCATAAGTATTGTTCCTGATTTTCTTGGCATGTATTTCCCTCTTTTGAAAAAGATTACGAGTGATTTATTTCAATCCATCACCTCTACAAAAATTTATATATCTTCTATTTTTAAATAGAGTATTACTTATATAAATCTTACTGAATATAATATGAAATTGGGAAAAAGGGGACAGGTGGGCGTAGAATACATGATTCTTATAGGATTTCTTAGCTTCGCGATTTTTGTAATTTTAGCTTTCTCTTTTCTTTACTCAGATAAAATAAAAGATAGAATAAAAACGAATCAAGTTGAGAGTTTTGCTGCGAATTTGATTAATTCTGCCGAGTCTGTTTTTTTTGCCGGCGAACCGAGCAGAACAACCGTGAGGCTTTATCTTCCTGATGGTGTTGAAAGCATAACAATATCGAATGACTCTATAATCATAGAAACAAGAGTCAGTGGCGGCCGGAATGTCAGGGCGTACGAGAGCTCAGTACCTCTTAACGGGACAATTTTACCGGGTGAAGGAACAAGAAAACTTACCTTAGAGGCGAAGTCAAACTTTGTAGATATACGTCAAGCTTCTTGATTATGTACAAACTTCTTTTGTGGGCACATCTACTGTTTGGAAAATACAGTTTATTTCCTGATTTGCGGTCCCATTATCGCCCGTGCTTTGAATGTTAGTTGAATCTTGGAATAGTTCAAATTGATTGGGATTGATTATAAAATTCCTTATATCAGAATCTAAAGCCTCGTTTTTATTTTTTCCCTTCTCAACATAAAACAATTCTACGTTAAACGTTCCAGCCACCGCATCGTCATCATTGTGAACTTCAATAGAGCAAGTTACTGTTTTGTCAACACAAACTCCGCTTTGTTCTAGATTACATGTGGAAGTTCTATTTATATTAAGTAAAGAGTAGGCAATTGATACTTCATAACAATTTGAGCTACCGCTCCCAGAACCGCCTCCGCCAGACCCTCCACCTGCACTTCCACCGCCAGAACCGCCTCCGCCAGAAGAATCACTTATTACCAATGGAGGGGTTTCATCTTCTCCCCCATCAAGTATTGGAATTAAATCATTGACAAAGTCTCTTACGGGATTGTTTTCTTTTCCTCCTAAAAAATAAAATATTGCTACAGAAATAATCGTTACCACAATAACTATCAAGATTAAAATGACTAGTTTGAGGTGTGTTCCGTGGGAAGATTTTCTCACTTCTTCTTTTATATCCCCCATATTTTCAATAAAAAACTTAACTATTTAAAGGTAACTTCACCACGAAAAAGTTTAAAAGTTTCCAATGTATCGTAATTCAGTAGGGGGCAGAACTTGTTCTGTTCAGACCGTATAGTTTGATAAAGCACCCTCGGGTGTTTTACTCCTACATAATTTCTTTAATCAATGCTTAATTTTATATATTCTGTTTTTTTATAGATTATAGAGGTGTAAATGAAAGAAAAAAAGAGAACTCGCGTATCGATTTTGGATATTAATGATAAAATTTTCCCAAGATCTATACGCTCGCAGAGCGCTATTGAGTTTTCTATACTTCTTGGGTTTGTCTTATTTTTCTTTGTTGTTTTTTTTGGAGTTATTCAAGCAAATCAGGCGGAAAAAAATAGGGATAAAGAAAGGATAGCGATTCAAAACGTTGCATTGGAAGTTCAAAGAGAGATAAGTTTTGCCGCAGAATCGACTGAAGGATATTCTAGAGAATTCAAAACTCCTCTGAATATATTTGGAAAGGAATATAATATTACACTGGCAAACGATAGAGTCTACGTGTCGTTGGACAATTTGGGTGTTGCTTACAACATCAATCCAGTTATTGGGCCTATAAACAAAGGATCAAACATAATAGAAAAAGAAAATGGGACGGTTTATCTTAATCAATGAAATCCTAAGATGGCTTTGAGATAAAAAAGATGATGAAAAACAAAAGAGGTACTCGCGCCTGTATGGAGGATCGCATAAAAAATTTTGTTCCATACAAACGCTCGCAAGGCTGGGGGCTGGATTTAATCGTAGCCGGCGTGATTTTTTTAACCGGAATAATTGTATTTTATTCTTACGCAATTAATTCCTCCTCTCAATCGCAAAAAAATTTAGAAGAACTTTTTTACGAAGGAGGGGTTGCTGCAGAGCTTATATTAAGCGATTCAGATTCGGGAATTTTAACAGGTGATAAAGTTAATCAAACAAAATTGGATGAGTATAACGCAAGCTACGTTTCAAAAAAAGACGTTTTAGGTCTGACCCACGATTTTTATTTTTACATTGATGATTTAGAAATTAATGGGGCTCCAGCAAGTTATGTTGGGGCTATTAACACCAGCGAGGCAGAAAATAGCATACAGATAACAAGAATAACAATCTATAAAGAAAAACCGGCAAAATTGCAGCTTTATATTTGGGGTAGAAATGACTAGAGATAAAAACGCTGACAAAATAAGGATAAAACTTTTTCCAGTAAACCGAAAAGGCTATTACTTCAGCCTTGACGCACTAATAGCCCTTCTCATTATTATAGGGGTTGTTCTTTTTATAAAACCCTCCCCCCCTGAAATATATTATGAACCCAATGTTCATGAAGATTTGTTGAATGTTCTTTCTAATTTGCAAATTGGTGAAATAAATAACAGTTATGTTAAGGGATTAATTGCTAGCGGAAATATAAGCAAACTCAATCAATCGGTTCTAGAACAAATAGGAGAATTTTATGCAAAATCTGATATGATTAATGCAAGAGGCCTAGCTGATTCTATTTTTGCGGATTTAAGTCTAAAAGAAAACATGGGGCTATATTTTGGAGATGTAGAAATCGCTTCTAATGGCAACCTTAGCTTCAACAACGCGGAAACGGTAACAACTTCGAGACAAATAATAAGCGGTATTGTTAACGGCAGCTCTGCGACAGGTTTCTCTTCGAGGGCGTTTTTATTTTCCCAGAATAAGGTTGAATATTTTTATTTAGGGGGCTATGTCGGCGATGGCAATATAACCGCGAGATTTGAAGGAAATATAATAAGCGCGAAAATTGAAGGAGTTTTTTCAAAAACTTTTGATTTGTATATAAACGGCGTATACGCACAAACATATTTTCCCAGTCCAAGCGTTCCATTCAGTGCTAATTTAAACAACCACCTAAACAAATTCGTTTCAGGAGAGAACTTAATTAGTTTAAGGTCAGCAACAGGGAATATTTTTATTGCCGGGGGATTTATAAAAATTGCTTATGATGCAGTCCAAAATGTAACTTCGGCTTCTATAAAAAAATTCCCAGGAATTGACGGTCTAGTTAACATTTACGATTCCATTTATATTCCTGGAAATTTAACTAATATGGAAATGTTCTTGCACTATAACAGCAGTTACGATATTTTTGCCTCAATAGGAAACACAACAGTTTATAATGGCAACAGCGGCGGAGCAGAGGTAACTATAAATATTACTAATTCTAGTTTGTCTTCTTTGATTAATTACCCTGGAATATCAAGAAGAACCGTACCTATAAGATTAGGTTTGAAAGACGTTTCTTTATTCGGAAACTTATCACAACTTTTTGATATTTTTTCAGTTACTGATTTATCCTCAAGTATGAACGCACAAACTTCATTAGGAATAAAAATTATTGATGTAGTTAAATTAGCAAATAAAGAATTTATTGAAATTATTCTAAACGAGAGCATTACTGGCAGCGATAATAGAGCAGGTCTTGTTGGATATAACGCACAATTTTCTGGGGGTGGAACTTATTACAGCAATTATCTTCCTGCAGCTTATCACAATTTGTCAATAAACCAAACTTCATTAAGCAATAAAATTGACAGCTGGGGAACCAAATCTGGAACTTGTATTTGCTGTGGAATTATTAAAGCCACGGAAGCTTTTGTTCAAGAATCAAATAATCCAAATAAATCTAAAGCAATGGTGGTTATGAGCGATGGAAATGCAAATGTTGGCTGCTACACAAACAATCCCGAGCAAGATGCAATCGATGCTGCTTGCGCCGCAAAAAATAATTATAATATTAAAGTTTATGCTATAGGGTTTGGAGATCAAGTTGACCAGGCTACAATGCAGGCAATAGCTTCATGTGGCGGTGGGAATTATTATTTCGGAAGCGTTGAGCAATTAATTGATATATATAAACAAGTTGCCAAAGACATAATAAGAGCCATATACGAAGAGCAGACAATTATAAGTGATACAGTGAAATCTTTTTTATATCCTGATTCATATATATCTCTAAAATACCAAAAGAATATCCCGGCAGGATTGATTATAACGGCAGAAACTCCAACATTTGGCAATAACATTTCACAAGGAAGTTTCATTGTGCCGATCGACTCGACTCCTTTTGAAGCAGGGATTATATCTTACTCTGGTTCAAAATGGACGGACAATTTGGAAGTTTACAACAATGCGACGGGGCTTTGGGAAAGAGTGTTTGCTTTAGGAGATTATAATAATAGTTATCCTTCATTAGGAGACCCGTATATCGTGAATGTTCCGACAGAAAAGCTTGTTAAGGGAGAAAACAAAGTCAGAATATCTTCCGGACTTAACTCAACAAATTCTTTGGGAGGCTCTATATATAACAAAGCAATTTATTCTGTTGTAAAAAACCTCTCAAGCTACACACCCATAGTTGCCACTGCTAATGGGTGTATATGGACAATTGAATTTGAAGACAACACGAACTCCACTTTATACATACCATCAAACTACTCTGGCCTGGAAGTATGCTCCTACACTTCTACAAATATTATTTATAACAACAACGACGCGGTTCAGCTTTCTGCACTTAATTTGTTATCTAGTTTGGATTTAGATTCCGACGGGAAAATTGAGACAAAATTTGATGAAAGTGATTTAACTATAAGTTCAATTGAAATTACTGGAATTCCTTTCACATGGGAAACGGAGGTGCAGGTTAGGTTTTGGAGATGAAACCCTCCTGCGGGTTTTCACATTCCAGCATCCAATCGAATCTTTTCATTGCCTCCGATGAATTCGAATAGAAAATTTAAAAAAATGAAAATTTTATTTGTTTGCAAACACAATAGATTTAGAAGCAAGATAGCTGAAGCTTATTTTAATAAAATTAACAAAAATAAAAAAATAACGGCAAGCAGCGCTGGAGTTTTTAAGGGTTATCCAGTTGACGTGAATGTTATTAATATTGGCAAAAAATACGGGCTTAAAATAAACAGAAAAACAAATGGTTTAAATGAAAAAAATGTAAGAGAGATGAATATTGTGGTAATTGTTGCAAATGATGTTCCCGCTTCAATTTTTGATGGAAAAGTTAAAAAAATTATTTCATGGAAAATTTCAGACTCGGCTCAGAGCAATAAAAATAAAATTGAAGAAATAATGAAACTAATTATAGAAAAAGTTGATGATCTCGTGAGGGGGTTAAGATGACTGTAAGAATTTTTCCTTTGCAAAAAAAAGCACAGATGTTTACAATAATCTCTCTATTATTAATAGGACTTATGTTTTTATCTTTTGAGATTTTTTCTCAAATTAATGCAAAAAATTCTATAAACACAAGAATTTCTACAATGAACAGTTTTCTTCATTCTATAGAGGAAAATCTTGAAAGGCAGATGTTTATTGTAGGATTCAGGATAATATTTTTGGCTGAAGATAAAATAACAAAGGATCGTGTTTATATTAGCGACATTGATGGTTTTTTTCAAGAAGGATTTTTTAACGGCAGTGTTGCCGGAACGCCTAATGACATTTTGACAGGAGTTACATATGATGATTTGATTGATTCAATAAAAAACAAGGGAGATAAAATAAACGTTGATATAACTATAGATAATTCTACAATAAGTGTCTCGCAAGATGATCCATGGAACGTGAAGTTTACATTGGAAGCTGATTTTCTCATGAAGGATAAGGGAAATTTAGCACAATGGCAAAAAAGACTTGTAGTTTCTGCATTTATCCCTATAACAGATTTTGAAGATCCTGTTTATTCTAAGAATAGTAATTTTAGAGTATCGAGAAAAATACAGAAGACAATTTACGACGGAAGTTTCGTCAGCGGAGGAAATTATGCAAATTTAAGCTCTCACTTTAATAATGGATTTTATGCTAATAACACGGACGCTCCAAATTTCTTAATGAGATTGGAAGGAGATTTGTCGTCTGATGTAAACGGTGTTGAAACTTTTGTTGACACTCTAGAGCTTTCAAGCCAGGGTTTGAATATTGATGATACAAAAAGCGTTGTTGACCATATTTATTTTGACTCATCAGATAGCACGATAGGAAGCGTTGTTTCTGGCATGCCTTCTTACTTTAAAATTGACAGCGGACATAAATCCAGATATCAGATTCCTTAAAAAATTGACTCGTTCTCTTTTTAACCCATCAAAAATAGCCGCTCGTTTCTTCTCACAACCCCGCTCAGCTATTAATCTATTTTCCTTCGCGAAGTTGCTCGCTCGCAGGATTGATGAGGATGATAATATAATTCTTACTTAATTACTGATTAAAATTCTAATAACAAAAAATGTTCTACATTAAAATTTTATCAATAGTGAACCTGCGAAGCAGATGAGACATTTTCTGAAAAGAAAAATTTAAATATTGGCATATATCAAAGTATACATGGCCAAAAAGAAAAAAACTAGGAGATTGGAAATTAGTTCTAAAGAAATAAAAATTAATTTGGAACGGCTGCAAAAAGATATTAAAAAAGTTTATGAAAGCATGAAGAAAATAATTCCTGAATCAATTACTAACAAAGAAATAAAGCCGTACGGGAAGGCCAGCCACATCATATTGCCTAAAGAATATGCGCGAAAAAGAGCGACGGTGATTATTAGAAAGTAAATAAGAAAACATTTAAATACTAAATATTCATGTTTAGATTATTATAATTAAGTTTATAATTAAATAAAAAGGAGGTTAAGGTGAGTAAAAAAGAAATGACAGAGTTGTTTGCTACACAGTCTATAAGCGGTCGGAAAGGACAGGCTGCTATGGAGTTTCTTATGACTTATGGTTGGGCTATTTTGGCTGCAGTCATAGTTATAGGTGTGTTGGCTTCGTTTGGTGTGTTTTCATCATCAAATTATATTCCAACGCAATGTACTTTATCAGCTCCTTTTGGATGTGATGGTAATCAAGTTGCAGCAGTCGATCTTCTACCAAATCCTGGAACCGGTGGAAATATACAGCTTGTTTTAAGGAATGGTGGAGGCCAGACTTATAACATAACTGACATAACCATAACTGGTTGCGGATCTTACACTACCCCATTCACAATGGTAGATCAGAATGTAACTTTGGTGACTGTTGATTGTACTACGTTATTGAACGGTCGTTCTGGTGAGAAATTTACAGGCGATGTAACGCTAACCTATTTCACAACAGGTGGAGTGTTAGACCAAAGATCCTCAGGTTCTGTAACTGTTGAGATTGAATAATTTTTTATT
>CAYHJV010000033.1:0-8420 GCA_964357045.1 Candidatus Woesearchaeota archaeon
CTCTTCGTGCATTTTCATCATATTTTTAAGTTCCTTGTTTATTCTCAAAGAAACTATTTCGTCTGCCATGTAATACTTGTATTACATGTATATATTTAAACCTTTCCCTTAATCATAAAAACACTATCTTAAAGAAAGGGTTATAAGAAAAACAGCTCTTTTCATTTCACAAATTCAACATCTTCAAAATCATTAAATTGTTTATCGCCAGTTACAAACTTTAATTCCCTATTCATTGCCGCACAATAACTCAGGCAATCAATATAACTAAATTTCTTCTTTACATTCTTTACCCTAAACCTTGACGCATCTTTTATATCTTCGATTTTCATGCTTACCAATAATTTCTTTAAACTTTCAATTATTTTATCAGCCTTGTCAGGACCAAAATCTCTGCTTATTATGTAATGCAGTTCAAAAAGATTCATTAGCCCAGTAAAATTATTGCTCCCTTTAAATTTTTCATAATCTTTATTTTCTTTTGTAATTTCAATTAAGGCATAAGTATCTAAAAAATAAGAATTTATCTTCTCCATTTTCTTTTCGAAGCTTCTTCTTCCTCTTTTCTCATTTCATTTTTAAATTTCTGTGTGTCAATTTCCCATCCTTTCAACACTCCAAAAACTTCCGTCAAAGCATTACTCTCTTTCTTGATGTTTATTAGAACTCTGACCTCATCGCCCTCTTTGATTTTTTCATCCTTAACCGCTTTTTGAGGCACAACTATACCAAAAGAATTACCCCATCTTTTTAATTTAGATTTTAATTCTATCATGTATAAACAATATAATTATACTATATAAACATTTCTAATAGCAGAAATTTTAATCTAAAAACCAGTTATGTGTTAATAATAAAAAACGATTTAACATTAACTTTCAAGTAAATCTGCGAATGAAATAAGAAGCAATTTTATTGACCCTAAGCACTAACTTAGGGGAAGCTTCATAAAAGAAACCATAGGTGTCTTTTATTACTCTGGAATTAACGCAAAAAAACTATAGTTTTTTATATTCGCCAATTCTTTAACATCTTCTAGTTTAACTGATCTAATATTTTCCTCGAACTTATAAAAATCTTCAGCGTTTCCATCTATTTCATGCATTAAAAGATTGGCCATTTGATTCTTTGAATCCTCCATTGAAATTTGATAATTTCCCACCAACTGTTCTTTGACTTGATTTAGTTCTTTTTCTTTCAAGCCCTTTGAAACTTTTTCGTGTTCTTCCAATATCAACTTTTTGACTTTCTCCACGTTTTCTTTCGTTGTTCCGACGTAAATTGAATTATAAGAATATTCCCTATGAATATTAGAGTTTCCTTGAACGGCATAGGCCAGATTTCTTTTCTCCCTTATCTCTAAAAAAAGTCTTGAAGACATTCCACCAGCCAATAAACAGCTTAAAGCAACTGCAGCATAGCTTTTCTTATCTCCTGAATTTGGAACATGATGGGCAAAAATCAAATTTGCCTGATCAATCCCCTTTCTTTTCTCAACCACTGATTTGTTTTTACTTTTAATCTCAAATTTTGGGACCCTGCCTTTTCCATCCCCAAAATTCTTCTCAGCAAAATCTACAATTTCTTTAAATTCGGCTTTGCCCACAACACATAAGATAATATTGTTAGGAGTATAAATTTCTTTGAATCGTTTAAGCATTTTTTCTCTATCTATAGAATTCATTGTTTTTTCCGTCCCAATTAAATCATGCCCCAAAGTACCGTCATACAAATAGTTTTGGATTTTGTCATTAACATAAGCCGAAGGAGAATCCCTTCTCATTTTTATTTCCTCAAAAATAACTTTTCTCTCTTTCTCCAATTCTTTCACGTCAAATAAAGGATTTTTAATCATGTCAGACAAAACATCCAAAGCCACACCCAAATGTCTAGAAGGCATTTTACACCAGTAGGCCGTAACTAGCTCATCTGTAAACCCATTTAAATCCCCACCATTTTTCTCTATTTCCTCGGAAATTTGTTTTGCATTTCTTTTCTTAGTCCCTTTGTAAAGAAGGTGCTCAATAAAATGACTTATTCCTTTTTCCTCTAAAGACTCGTTAACTCCCCCACATCGTACAGCAAAAGCAACGCTAACGACAGGAACTTCTCTTTTTTCAAAAATCACCGTCATGCCATTCTTCAAAACTTTTCTATAAAATTCTGTTTTCATTTTAAATGAATTATATTTTATTTCCTAAATACAACATACCGTTCTCCTCCAAGTTCAAAATCATCGTCTATTTTAAAGTTTTCTTTAATAAAATCAACAATCCAATTTCTCTTAACTTTAAATGGCTTTCTTGAAATCATGCTTCTAGTAGCAAAACTCACAACAACCCTGTCAACTAACGGAGTTATACCCAGTAATAGAATCTTAGAAAAATCTCTCTGCAGCATCTCCAGAGAATCTAAAGTCTTAAACAAAAACACGACTTTTTTACTTTTCTCTTTTTTTATTATATCTTTTATTTTTTTCAATTGAAATAAACTTGTATGAATAGCCTTGGCCTTTAGCTTCTGTTTTTTAAAATATTGATTCATTAAATTAACAAGTTGTCCAATTCCTTCTATCCCAATATATTTAACACCAGGGATAAATCCCAAAGAAAAACCATTGACACCGGCACCCAAGTCTACAACTGTCCCCTTAAATTTTCCTAAAATTCTCCTATATAATTCAGCGTAATAAGGCAACCTTTCTCGCGTTGACAAATGTTTTCTTAAGATCCATTCAGGATCCCTCTCTTTCAAAACCAGAAGTTTCCTGCTGCCAAAAGCACCATAGACCCTGTGAAGAACTTCCCTAGTGCACCTAATTTGTTCCTCATGAGAATCATCTTTTTTCGCACAAAGAGCAAAGGCCATCTCGACATCTTCTATAGGTAATTCTTTTAGCTCAGGCTTTTGCATAATCTTTTTTATCATATCCACCTCTTCCATTAATTTTTTAAGCAGGATGGATTTAAAAGATATATGTTTACAATTTCACAGGAGGCAACGAGGTTATTGGAATTGGTAAATGTAAAACCAATATCAATCCCAATGGCCGAGCAGAAATTGATATCAATCACTAATCAGGGAAAATCTAAAAAAACCGAGAGGTTGTTTTAAATGGCCTCTACAAATCAATCACCGCAATATCAAAAGGCAGAAGCAAAATTTCTTTCAGCTCAAACTCCTGAAGAAAGAATTGAAGCATTAAAAGAAATGATTAAAGAATGCCCAAAACACAAATCTTCTGAAAAAATGCTTGCAAACCTTAAAACTCGTTTAAAAAAATTCCAAGAGCAGCTAGAGAAATCCAAGAAAATCTCAAGGTCTCGTTCAGGAAAAAAAGGGATAAAAAAAGAAGACCTTCAGGCAATCATAGTTGGCTTAACAAACTCTGGAAAGTCCTCCTTATTATTCGCATTAACCAACACTTTGCCAAAAATTGATTCCTATGAATTTACAACGAAAACCCCAAATGTAGGAATGTTAAATTACAACGGAATAAATATACAATTAATTGAAAATCCTGCAATTAATTCAGAATATCACGACAGGGGCTTGACAAACTCAGCAGACACTTTGTTAATAATAGTAAATGAATTAATTCAAATTAATGAAATAGAAAAATTTCTAACCCACTCACACGGCAAAAAAATTATTGTCTTTAATAATTTTGATAAAACTCACGAAGAACTAAGAAAGATAGACGCTACATTAAAAAGTAAAAAATACAATTATGTTATTGTTAATCTAGATTTTCCAGAAACGAATGGCAAATTAAATGAATTAAAAGAAAAACTCTTCCAAAGTTTTGGAAAAATAAGAGTTTTCACAAAAGAACCAGGAAAAGAGAAATCACCCAAGCCGGTTATACTTGAACCAGAATCTACTGTAAAAAATATTGCTGAAAAAATCCTCAAAGGTTTTTCAAATAAAGTAGTTCAAACAAAACTCTGGGGCCCTTCATCCAAGTTTCCTGGACAGATTGTAGGCTTAAACCATGTATTGAAAGATTTGGATGTTGTAGAATTTAAGACAAGATAGACTAATATAACAAAAAATATAAACCCTTTCTATACTTGCTTTAATAGAGAAAATGGCAAACAACTTAGCTAAATATGCACTTACTGCAGGACTTTTAGGAGTTTTATTAAGCTGTGCTCCAAGAAAAGATTTAGTTGATTTGACATTAAAAGAATGTCAACAAAATTATAAAAAACCAGAATTGAATAGTGGAGAAAAAATTAGATTCAATTATAATATGACTGTGCCTGCAAAAGTCAATGGAAAGTTAGCCAATTTAGCATTTGATACAGGAAATCCAGGACATATAATTCTAGACTCAGCTTATGCAGAAAGTATAGGAATAAATGTAAGTGATAGTATTGGCAAAATAAAAATAGGTAGGGTAAATAATTTAAAAGTTGGAGGAGTAGAGTTAGGAGATATTGCCGTAGTAATAAGACCATGGTACCATGATGGAAGTCTTGGGATGGATCTTTTAAAAAGAATTAATTGGACGATTGATTTAAACGATTCAACAATTACTTTCTATAACAAAAATACCCCATTGCCAAAAGAAAAAACTAAAGACACATTAACAATTTCCGCAAACACAGATAAAGGATATTTAGTAATTGACGCTTCTCTTGGAAATCACGAGCAAGGAAAATGGATTGTGGATTTGGCGCATAGAGGAATTTCTTTAGATACAAAGCTTATGAATGAAAATAACTTAAAAGAGTATAATTGCAAACCAACCTCTCTTGTGACTGTTGGAGGACTAAGGTCAAATTACACGTGCAATAATTTACCTCAATTAAAAGTGAGGGGGAGAACTCTGCTAGATGACATAGGGTTTGGAGGAGTCGCAGACTTTTCACCATTTGAAACACACTTAAAAGAAACAATTCAGGGCCAATTAGGGGTAGGAATTTTCAAAGATTACAAATATATCTCTTTCTCTGGAGACAAATTAATAATACAAAAATAAAAAATTAAATTCACCGTTTTAATCTGCTGTTACTACAATAGTATCCGGCAGTATAATCGGGTTCATACATTGCTGAAAATGGTAGACAACACAATCACGGTGAGTGACGTCTCCACACTCTGTTAAAGCGTATGTGAAACAAACCTCGCTCCAAGTTTTAGCTTCAACGGGCTTTGCCTCAAACACAACTGCAACAGTAGCTACGGCAAGAAGAACAAACAAAAAGCTTATTGTTAAAAGTTTAGTTTTCATTAAAACCTTAGTAAGATCATATATAAATACTTTTCCGTGATGGAAAATATCTTTAATATTTTCACTTCCACTTCTTCCTCATTGGTTCTATAAGCATCTCCAGATATTCGGAAACAGAATTCTTCAAATCCATTGCATGAATCTCGCCCGCTTCAAATTTCTTTTCCAGCTCATCGTATTCATTAAGCTCCAAACTTCCTCCAAACTTTTCATCTCTCTTTATTGATATTTTTCCAAATTTAGGAAATAGTATTAATTCTAATATGGACAAAATTGGATTATTCATAACATCTCCAACTTTGCAATAAGCTTTGTCTATTTTTTTCTTTATGTCTTCCTTAGAATCTCTTATGGAAATAAAACTATCCTTATCAGAACTAGACATTTTCCCCTTCCCCTTTAAACTTGGAATCAAAGGAACAGATAAATAAACTGCATCCTGTAAACCTATCTCCTTTCCTTCATCCACTCCCAACATGTAGACCTTTCTCTGCTCCAAACCAGAAACAACAAAATTAACCCCAAGTTCCTTCACATCAACAACTTGCATTAAAGGATAAATTATCTGGCTTATTTTTGCATTCTCAGGGTCACGAGCAACTTGCTGCATCGCTCTCACTCCGCGATTGACGGTAATTTTTAAAGCTAATTTTAAGATGTCTTCAACATAATCTTGTCTTGTTTGGAAACTACTTCCTTTGATAATCTCGGCTTTCAATCCAACAGCCTTAAATCCTTTCTCCCATTGCTTGACTTGATTCTTAATAAAATCCCAATCGCCTTTTTTATTCAGCCATGTATGCCAATCAGCCAAAAGAATCTTAATTTTAACGCCCGCGTTCTGCAGGTCAAGTAATTTCATAATCGTCACTAAATGTCCTAAATGAATTTCTCCACTACATTCATAACCACAATAAGCGACCCCTTTCTTTGCGTATTCAGGAATAAATTTATCATTGACAATCTCAACGGTATTTCTTTTTATCAAATCAATTTTATCAACAGCCATGATTAACTAAGAAAAAAAGAATTATTAAACTTTCTTATAAGCCTTATTTCTTCCTAGGCATAGCCAAGAAGAAAATTCCAAGGGCAAGCAAAATGATAAACAATATGTCATTTATCGCGGTTCCCGATTTTATCCAGTACAGGCAAAGAGCCGATAAAAGAGCCCCTAAAGCCTTAAACACCAAAGAATTGTCTTTCATTTATATTATAGTAATTGTTATTTTTTAAAGGTTTCTGAAAACAAAACAATTATAAATTTCCTTTGGCATTTTGTAAAATGCTTAAAATTCTTTTTAGTCCGGAAAAAGCGGAGAGACATCCTATAGAAGTTTTTTTCTTAGGACTTATTTATTCTTCTATATCCATTCTTTTTGCCGTATGGGTTTTTCCAGACTACGCATCTATAGCAATGATTTTCTTAACGGTATTTTCTTGTTTGTATTTAATTCAAAGTGCAATAAGAGTTGAAGAAAAAAAGGACTTAAAAAACAAAAGTGAAAAATGGTTGTTGAAGGAGCATTCTCATATTATCATTTTCTTGTTGTTTTTATTTTTAGGTTTCGTAATTTCATTTACTCTTTGGGCTTTCTTCCTTCCTGTAGACAAAGAAGTCGCACTTTTTGAAACGCAAAAAACAATAGTTGAGGGAATCAAAACAGCTGTTTCAGGATTTGAATCGACGGGCAATTTCATAAGTTCGTCAAATTTAATGATGATATTAGGAAACAATATGAAGGTTTTATTAGTGTCACTGGCCTTTGCTTTCTTCTACGGGGCAGGAGCAATTTATGTTTTGGTTTGGAACGCGAGTGTGATGGGATTTGTTATAGGAAACCTGGCAAAAAATACTTTAGGATTATCTTCTCTCCCGATAACTTTTACAAAATATTTCGTTCATGGTATTCCTGAGATGTTAGCCTACCTAATTGTAGCAGTAGCTGGAGGAATATTGTATTTTGCTTTTATTAGAGGAGATTTATCTGAAAAAAATAAAAGAAAGAAAATCTTGTCTGATGTTTTGCTTTTAATTCTACTTTCAATTTTAATATTAGTTATAGCTGCAGCAATAGAAGTTTATATTTCACCTTACGTATAATATGCTAATTGAAATTCTAGCTTTCCTTCTTTTAGGAATTTTATTCGGAACATTTACAGGCTTAGCACCAGGAATTCACATAAATTTAGTTGGTGCGGTGCTCCTCTCTCTTCTACCAAGTTTTTTGTACCCTGTTGACACAACTTACTTAATAGTATTTGTAGTTTCAATGGCAATAACTCACACTTTTGTGGATTTCATTCCTTCAGTGTTTCTCGGCTGCCCAGATACAGAAACAGCCCTCTCTGTTTTACCGGGACACCAACTCCTAAAAAAGGGGCAGGGTTACGAAGCAATAATGCTAACTGCTTATGGAAGTTTAGCCGCAATAATAATTACAATAGTTCTTTCCTATCCTTTTATTCTAATAATAAAATCAGCTTTTGAATTTATAACAAAAATAATTCCTTACACTTTGATTTTAGTTTCAATAATAATGATATTTTTAGAAGATAAAAAAGTAAAGGCCTCCGTAGTATTTCTTTTAACAGGTTTGCTAGGAATACTCGCCCTAAATCCAAACAATATCTTAGGGGCTGCTCAAATTGTGAAAGACCCATTGTTACCTTTACTAACTGGTTTATTCGGAAGCTCTGCATTAATTCTAAGTATAAAAAATAAAACAAAAATTCCAAAGCAAAAAATAACCAATCCCAAAATAAAACTCTTTAAACCTTTATTAGGAACCACCATAGCTTCGCCTATACTCAGTTTTTTTCCGGCGCTTGGAAGCGGACAAGCCGCAATAATTGGAAATACAATTTCAAAAACAGATAGTAAAGGATTTTTAGTTCTACTCGGGGCTACAAATACTTTAATTATGGGTTTCTCGTTTATCTCTCTCTACGCCGTATCAAAAACAAGAACAGGAGCCGCTGCAACAATTAAAAATTTAGTTGAAATCTTAGATGCCAAAATTTTTATTTTAATTCTAATCGTAATTTTAATCTCTGGCCTAATTTCTTTTTTCCTAACAAAAAAACTAGCACAATATTTTTCAAAACAAATCACAAAAATTAGTTACAGCACAATATCCCTAATAACTTTAATCGTATTAATTATAGTTACACTACTCGT
>CAYHJV010000034.1:0-8370 GCA_964357045.1 Candidatus Woesearchaeota archaeon
AATTTAAAAACACCTTCCTCCTAATTTATATATGAAATGGTTTGGTAAAAAAGACAGGGTGGTTGATTTGTCTGAGAGAATGAAAAGACAACAAGAGAAGGTCGAAGCGATGAAGGAAGAGATAAAAGAGGCTCATACAACGCCCGTCAAAACAGGCAAAGAAAATCCTTCTGTAAATGTGTTAAAATTTTTAGGAAGTATGGCTTCTTCAATGCCTAAAGGCAGCGTGGGAAAAAGCGAAGAAAGAAACGATGATGAAAACGAACAGGAAGAATACATTGAGGTTTCTGGAGGTCTGGATGAAAAAAGAAGAAAGTTAGCCAAAAGACTTTCTGACATGACAACAAGTCTTGAAAATTTATCAAATAAAATTTACAAGATAGAACAGAGACTAGATTTGATTGAAAGAAAGTTGAATTTGGGGCATCATTGAAAAACAAAAATATAAATACTTATTTTATTTATTTATAATATGAAATTAACAGTTGATATAAAGAAAGGAGAGAAATTTTTTATTGCGAGAATTCCAGAACTGGGAGTGACTACACAGGGAATTACCTTAGAAGAGGCAAAGAAGAATCTTAAAGAAGCTGTACAATTACATCTTGAATCAGTGATAGAATATATGATAGAAAGGGGAAATGTCAAGATTGAGAACAATAGGATAGTTCCTTTAAGGAAGTAAAATACCCAAACTTCCCAGAATTTCTGGTGCAGAAGTGATAAAAATCCTTGCTAAGTTTTTTAGTTTTAGAACATTACGACAAAGAGGAAGCCACGTAACCTTAACCAATGATTTGGTTTTTTTAACAGTTCCTTTACACAAAGAGTTAGATAGAGGGACATTATTGTCCATTTTGCGTGATGCTGGGATTTCTAGGGATGAATTTTTAAATTCCTTATAATTTGTTCATAAGATAATTTTATTAATCCTTATTGCTTTTTCTATTCATGATACTTGAAACGAAAAGATTAATTTTAAGACCTCCAAGGAAAAGTGATTGGAAGGATGTTAAAGAAGGAGCTGGAGATATAAAAGTATCTAGAATGACTGCCCTTATCCCCCATCCCTACAAAAAAAAGGATGCTTTATTGTTTATAAAAGACGTAAATAAAAGTTGGAGGAAAAAAGAAAAAACAAGTTATGTTTTTTTTATTGAATTAAAAAAAGAAAAGAAAGTTGTTGGAGTAACTGAATTACTTAAAATTAATAAGCAAAATAAAAAAGCCCAGACAGGTTCATGGATTAATAGGAAATATTGGAGAAAAGGATATATAATTGAAGCTAAAATACCTGTTTTAGATTTTGCATTTAATAAACTCAAGCTTAGAAAAATTGAAACCGGAGCTCGTGTTGAAAATAAAGCATCGAATGAAATGCAAAAGAAATTAGGCTTCAAATTAGAAGGAAAAAGACGTAAAGCTTTAATATGTAAAGCAACTGGAAAAATCCATGATGAATATATTTATGGTTTATTAAAAGAAGAATGGAGGAAAAACAGAGGAAAAGTAATTAAATCTGTCGCAAATAAAATAAAACAATGGCCATAAAAAACCTAAACGAAAAAATTAGGGCTTACGCTTTGAAGAACGCCATTGCTCATGATGGAAAGGCGCAAGTAGGAAGTGTTATTTCTGCATTATTTAATGAAGGCCTTAAAAAAGAGGATGTAAAAAAATATGTGAAACAAATTTCTGAAATTGTGAATGAGATAAACAAATGTTCATTTGAAGAACAGAAAGACCAATTTGAAAATTTGAAAACAGAAGTGCACAAACGAAAATCCAGGGAAGGGCTGCAAAATCTTCCCAAAGCTAAAAAAGGTGTTGTGATGAGATTTGCACCGAGCGCGTCTGGGCCTTTGCACATTGGACACGCTCTCACTGCGTCAATTTCTTTTCTATACTTTAAAAAATACGGTGGGAAATTTTATTTTAGAATAGAAGATACAAATCCAGAAAATATATACAAACCGGCATACAAGATGCTTGAGGATGAAGCTAAGTGGCTTTTTCATAACAAGGCTAAGATAATAATTCAGAGTGATAGATTGTCTTTGTATTATAAATATGCTGAAAGCCTGATAAAAAAAGGAGCAGCTTACGTATGTACTTGCTCAGCGGATGATTTTAGAGTATTCGTGGAAAATAAAAAAGATTGTCCATGCAGAAATGTCAAAGTCAGCGAAAATTTTGCAAGATGGAAAAATATGTTGGCCAAAAAAGGCTACAATCCGGGAGAAGCTGTTTTAAGATTCAAAAGTTCAATGCAGGATAAAAATCCCGCGATGCGAGATTTTCCTTTAGCAAGAGTAAATACTTTTCCACATCCGCGAGTCGGAAAAAAATACAGGGTGTGGCCTTTGATGAATCTTGCCGTTGCAGTTGATGACATCGAGCAAGGAATGACACACATAATCCGGGCAAAAGATCATAGAGACAACGCGCAAAGACAAAAAATGATTTATGAGTCTCTCGGCTTGAAAAAGAAACTTCCGTGGACTGGGTTTTTAGGTAGAATTCATTTTAAAGATTTGCATTTGTCAACTACAAAATTCAGGCATGAAATCTTGGCAGGAGAATATTCTGGATGGGATGACCCGCGACTGCCAACAATCCAGTCTTTAAAAAAACAAAACTACAAGCCGGAAGTATTTTACAAATTTGCCGAGCGCGTGGGTTTGAGCGAGAATGATAAAGTAATGGACAAAAAAGAATTCTTTACACTGCTTGACGGGTTTAATAAGACTCGAATATAAAAACCTTTAAATAGTAGAATTTTCTAATATTGCTATACTTAAGAATCAAAAGGAGGTTTAGATGATATTTAACAAAAAGGGTTTATCAACTGTTGTAACGACACTTATAATAATTCTGCTTGTGCTTGTTGCTATAGGAATTATTTGGGTGGTTATTAGAGGAGTTGTTGAAAGCGGTAGCGAGTCAATTAGTGTTACTACTGAGTGTTTGAAGATTGATGTTAGAGCAAGTGCTGTAGTTTGTAGCACGGGTAATACTTCTAATTGTAGTGTTACGCTTACTAGAACAGCAGCAGGAGGAGTTATTGGTGGTGTCAAGTTAGTATTCTACAATGATACTGGCGGAGGAAATGGAGGAGTTAAGTCACTTCAAGTAAATGTAGCTCCATTGGTTTCAGTTACCAATACATCAATATTAACTGGTGTGACTAATCCAAAAAAAGTAGATGTAACAGCTTTCTTACTTGTTGATGGGCTTGAACAAATTTGCGGTCAGACAACTCAGGCTGGCATTGCTTAATTTTTATTTTTTATTTTTATAATTCTTATTTATTTTTATAACCTAGATGGAGCTTTGTTTTGGAAGGAAAAGAAAGATTGTTCACTCGTAAACTCGCAGAATTAATCAAATGACAATATAACCTCAAATTTTATCGAATTAACATTAAAGTTAAATTAATATCGAGTGAGTCACACGAACGAGACAATTTTTAAGCGAGCTTCAGTAATTTTGGCTAATCAATAGGAAGCGAGCGAAGCGGGTCAATATCCATCAAAAACATTTAAAAGCAAAAAAAGTCGTCTAAATATAAACATGGCAAAGATAACGAAAGCTAGAACTGGTGAAAGCGTTAAAGTAGAAGACGGCGATGAAATTAGACAAGCTTGTGAAGATTTAGGCGTTCCTTTTAGTTGTGCCGATGGTGTTTGCGGGACTTGTATGATTGATATAATTAAAGGCGAAGAAAATTTATCTGAATTAACAGAGCAAGAGAAAGATTTAGACAGAAACGAAAAACACAGGCTTGCTTGCCAGTGCAAAATCAAGAAAGGGGAAGTGAAGTTTGATTTTGAGGAGTTTTGAAAAATTGTATGAAAAATTACCTGCTCGCGCCCTGAATTTGTTATCAATAATCAATTTTGCCAAAGTCAAAACGCTCGGCTCCTAAGGTCGCAGATTTATCAAGGCATATATAAAAATATTTCAAAATTATAATTTAGAGTTTAGTATTAAAACCCTATTGATTCCTCACGAGCTTGACGAGTGAGTTATTTTTGTATAATTAACTAAACATCATCATAATTCTCGTAAAAAATGCCTTCTTCTGGAATTTCTGCCTCTTTAAGTTTTTTAACAACAGATTCTATCATACCCGTCAAACCGCATATGTAAAAATGATAGCTTTTATTTAGGACATCGAGTCTTTCTAAAAAATCCTGAACATAACCCTGCATTTCACGGCTTTCATTTGGCTGGCTTAGAATATTGTAATGTCTGAAATTTGAGAATCTTTTTTTCAAGAGATTAAATTCCTGCTCATATAAAATTTCTTCTTCGTTTCTAAAACCTTTTATTAAAATTATTCTTCCTTTAAAATTTCTTTCAAGAAGCTCATGAATCATTGGAACAAATGGACCAATTCCAGTGCCGTTACATACAAAACAAAGATGTTTATCTTTTGGAGTTTCATTAATGAAAAATTTTCCTGCTGGTCCTAAAACTTCTACTTTATCTCCTGGTTTTAAGTTATAAATGTAATTTGAAACAGGACCATCTTCAACCTTCTTAACACACAATTCAATGAAGTCGTTGTTTTTTGGAGAAGAGATTGAGTAGTTTCTGCTAATTTTTCTGCCTTTACTGTCTTTGGCTGCAACCAAAATGTATTGGCCTGGTTTGAAATAAAAATCTTTGGGTATAGATAACTTGCATATTGCCACGCTGTCTCCAACATGCTTCATTTCCAAAACCTCTGATACAAACTGCTTTGCCATATTTTTATAATACTTTTCGTACAACATAGACTTCATTATTTTTCTTCACTTTTGGAATTTTTATTCCAACCTCATCGCCCTTTCTTGCGAACTCTACTGGCTGATTGTGTATTTCCATTCTTTCTACCTTAATTTTTTCAATTCCTGTTTCATTCCCAATCACAATAATATCATCCCCCACCTTAAAATCTTTAGAAACTTTAATTAAAGCCACTTCTGATTTAGACAGGTAATTGTAAATTTTACCCACGTATTCTTTTTTCTCTGTTGCTGCACTATTCTCGGTTTTAGAAAAATCGTCTGAAGTTGGAGAGCCTAAATAAAACCCTGAAGAGAATCCTCTGTTGTAAACTTTCTTTAATTCATCTAAACCTTCTTTAATTTCTTCTTCTGAAAGTTTTTTGTCCAAAGCTTTTCTATAAACCCTTACGACAGCATCAACATATCTTGCATCCCTGTTCCTGCCCTCGATTTTAAATGATTTTACTCCTGCTTTTTTTAATTCTTCAATAAAAGGCAGTGTACAAAGATCTTTTGCTGAAAGTATTCTGTTATTTTCCACCTCTAACTCATACCCTTCTTGTTTGTCCTTTATGATGTAGGACCTTCTGCAATTTTGGACGCATTCTCCTCTGTTAGCAGACTTGCCGAAGGTGTGCTGGGACATTAAACATCTTCCTGAAATAGCAAGGCACATTGCTCCATGGCAAAAAGTTTCAATGTCAATAATCTTCGATATTTTTTTTACTTGCTCTAAGTTTAATTCTCTTGCCAAAACAATTCTTTCTGCACCCAACTCTTTATAGAATTTAGCAGCCTCGGAATTTGAAACAGAAGCCTGAGTAGAAATATGGAAAGGAATTTTGTGTTTTCTGCATAAATTAATTACTGATAAATCCCAGCAAATTATTGCATCAACCTTGCCTTTAACTTTCTTTAAAATTTCCTCTACTCTTTCCACTTCTTCATCATAGACTATTATGTTCATAGTCAGATACATCTTAACCTTTCTTGGTGAGGAATTGCATATTTTTCTTATTTTGTCAAGGTCTTCAAGAGTGAAGTTTTTTGCACTTACCCTCATATTGAATCCTTTTATCCCGAAATACACCGCATCTGCTCCTGCGTTTACAGCTGCAGAAAGCATTGAAAAATCCCCCGCTGGAGCTAGCAATTCGTACTTAGATTCCATAAAAATTTTAAATTAGTTAAGTTTAAAAAACCTTTTAATTAGTTAAAGATTGTATGAAATACAAGAATATAGCTCGAATGCAAGGAGGAGCTGAAATTCTAGCTGGATCAATAATGCCAGCGGCATACGAGCTTATATCTGGGGAAAATAATCATTATAGCTTAGACATTCTAGCCGCTACTCTAACTCCTTTTGTTGGACTTCTTTTGGCTGATGGAATTTACGATTTAGTCAAAGGCACACATCATTATGTTCCTAGTAAAGTTATTCAAAAATTGACAAAATCTGAAAAATTAAAAAAAGAAATAGAAGAATCAATAAAATGGTCTAAAATAAGGGGAGAACAAGAAGGCCCATCATTAAAATATATGTTATCTTTAGGCTATCTTAGAAGTGATAGTGATAAATTTAAATAGTCTCTAGAATAATCTATTTTCATGACAGCTAAATTATGGGGGTTTCCCCATAGACAACATCATTACTGAATGCGATTTTTCTAGCTGTTGCTCTTCTTATAAGAACTTTTTTATATCTTCTTTCCTTGAGTTAATTAAATTAAATAACGGTGAATGTAGTATAACGGTAGTACGCCCGGTTGTGGTCCGAGAGAAGAGGGTTCGACTCCCTCCTTTCACCCTGAAACGAAAAAAGGAGATAAGATGAAAATTGAAATCAAAAAAGCTACAATAAAAGAAACAAAAGGCTTAGAAAAAATTAGTAGGATTGCTAATAAAGAATTTAGTTTTTGGTCTTTTCAAAGTGCAGGACAATTCAAAAAAATTATTAAAAATAAACTTAAAGGAGTTTATCTTGCTATCGTAAATAAAAAAATAGTAGGAATTCTAGTTTACAAATATGATAAAGAAGAAAGAAGATTATGGATTGAAGAAGTTTATTTACTTAAAGAATTTAGAAATAAGGGGATTACAAAAATTTTAATTTTAAATGCAACAAAAAAGTTCAATAAGATAAAATATATTAGTATAGTATTGTTAACTGCTGATAGAAACAAAAAAATATTTGAAAGGCTTGGTTTCAAAAAAACAATGAATTACATGGAGTTTACAAAAAAATGACAACACAACCAGTTAAAGGCTTCCGAGATTACGAAGGCGAAGAGGCAGAGAAGCGCGAGGCGATAAGGAAAATCCTAGTGGAGACTTTTGATGCTTATGGTTTTCAACCTGCTGAGACGCCTATAATTGAATTCGAAGAGTTTGTTAAAGGAAATCAAGAACAGCAAGACGATGACGCAATTTCAGACGTTTTCAAACTTAAAGACAGAGGGAAAAGAGAACTTGCTTTGAGATATGAATTTACATTCCAGTTGAAAAGACTTGCAAACAATAAAAAACTCCCTTACAAAAGATACCAAATAGGCCCTGTTTTTAGAGACGAGCCTGTAAGCGAAAATAGATTCAGGCAATTTACTCAGTGTGATGTTGATACAGTTGGTTCTGCTGTTAAAGAAGAAGCTGAAATTTTGGCTTTAACTTACGAAGTATTAAAAAAACTTGGTATAGAGCCAGTAATTTTAATTAATAATAGAAAATTACTCAATGAAGTTCTTGATGATAACGATGTTAAAGAAAAAAATAAAAAACAAGTCTTGAGAGAAATTGACAAGTATGAAGATGTTCCTGAGAAACAAGTTAGAGAAAAACTAAAAACACTTGGAGCCGAAAGTGTTCTTAATAGTTTAAAAAAAGGCGAGAAGTATTTTTCTCTATTTCCAAGTTATAAAGAAATTATTAGTTTGATTGAATACTGTAAGTCTTATAGGATTAAAGTTCAATTTGCACCAAGTGTTGTTAGAGGTTTGAGTTATTACAATGGAAATGTTTTTGAAATCAAAGCCAAAGAAGTGAAAGACACTATCGTTGCCGGAGGTTCTTATGAAATTAATGGATTTCCATCTACAGGAATTTCTTTTGGATTGGAAAGAATTTGCTCTATTGCAAAAATTAAAAGTGAAAAAGAAAAATATCTCATTGTGTCTCTTGAGCAAGATAGAGAAGCAATAAAACTTGCACAAAAATTAAGAAATAAAAGGGAAAGTGTAAGTATTTACTATGGAAAACCATCAAAGGCTTTAGACTATGCAAATTCTTACAACTATAACAAAGTTATTTTTGTCGGCGGTAAAGAACTAAAAAGCAAGAAGTTTATGATTAAGGATATGAAGAGTGGGAAGGAAGTTGTGTTGAAAATTTGAGATAGATTCTTCTAGATATAAATGTTTAAAAAAGAATTAAATTTTATGAAAGAATGTCTGAACTATCCCAATTAGAGACCGATAAACTGTATTTAAGAGAGGCGTATAAACTGGCTAAAAATTCACCTGATCCAAGTACACAAAACGGTGCAGTTATTGTTAGAACAAATAAGTTTTTTTCTTTAGATGATAGCAATATTGTTGGTAGA
>CAYHJV010000035.1:0-8069 GCA_964357045.1 Candidatus Woesearchaeota archaeon
TTGGACCTGTAGGATGCACTACTCCATCAACTCCTACAACTTTTACAGAATCAGAACTGCAAGGGGCTGCGGCGTCTTTAGCAAGCGTCGGAATTACAGTTGAGGTAGAGAAAACTCCTACTGTTACAGAAATCCCTGCGATAATTGAAGAAGAAACAATAATAACCAAAGAGCCAGAGACAACTCAAGAGCCAAGTGTTACGCAAACTCAACCTCCTAGTGAGCCTACAATTGAAGAACCTCTTGCTAGAGAACCAGTACCTATTGTTAAAATTAAACCAACCGGCAAGTCTGTGGGTGAAACAGAAGGAAAATCAAGAAACATTATAGAAGAAATAATTGATTTCTTCAAAGGGCTTTTTTCTTGATTAGTTAAGTTTTTATAACAATGAACCTTTTTTGAAAAGGTTCCCAAAACCTATCCAATAAAATGAAAAAAAAGAGTGGTTCTAGAAATCTTAAGGAAAACTTCAGTTTAATCGATGAATATAAAAAATCTTACGATTTTTTGAGGGCTTCTAAGGATTTTATTTATATTTCTATTATAGTATTTTTTATATTTACTGTTCTTGGGTTTTTTTTTGAAGAGTTAATAAACTCTGTTTTTAAAAGTCTTTTTGGCGCCAATTTACACACTATAATTTTGCAGCAAATTGAAGAACTTTTGTTGAGAACAGAAGGAATGTCTCAAACGCAACTGACAGGATTCATTTTTGTTAATAATGTGCAAAGCAGTTTTTTCTCCATTATTTTCGGAATTTTTTTCGGTGCTTTTCCAATTTTGTCTGCAATTATTAATGGATACTTTCTGGGTTTTGTAGGAATACTAAGCGTTAAAATAGAAGGGTTTTGGGTTTTGTGGCGGGTTTTACCTCATGGAATTTTTGAACTGCCGGCAATTTTTATTTCGTTTGGTTTAGGATTAAAATTTGGAACATTGTTTTTTACAAAACAAAGAAAAGGATTTTTTCTTGATTTCTTGAAGAATTCTTTCAGAGTTTTTCTGTTGGTTATCGTGCCTCTTTTAATAGTTGCGGCTTTGATAGAAGGAGCTTTGATTTTTCTTACTTAATTAATCTTTCAAATCGCTTATTCCTAGGGTTATCAAAAGAACTCCAACCATTATTAATAGCCAGAAAACTCCGCCTTTGAAAAATACCCAGGCTGAATGTAAGAAGTCGAAATTTTTTCCGAACAAAGTCCATGAATATTCCGAGGACATCCATGAAAGAAGGATTGTTCCCGTCAATACTAGAAGTCCTATTAAAAGTTCAGACCATTTGTTCATTGTGATTTTGTATAGAGTTTTTGATTTAAAAAGATTTTCGTGGTTGAAAATATGTTTATTGAGCGTATTAGTTCAGTTTTTTTTGAAGGCTTCTGAAGCTATTAGCGGAAAAACTAATGTGGCATCAGAGTGAACTTTAACCGCGTTTCCTTTCTCCGGTTTTATTTTTCCCCAAGAAATCGCTTCATTAGGGGTTGCACCGGCATCGCTTCCGTCGAATTCTTGGGCTGAATTTATATAAACTGCATAATCCGCGCCGCCTCTAAAAAGATTTGCATTGCATACATTGTGTTTTATTGGCCCTGCTCCTAGTATAATCAACCCTGTTTTTTCGGCGTTTATTGCTATGTCAATTAATTTCTTTGCGTCTTCTGTTATGTCTATTTTGAATTCTGGATGTGACTGCTTGAAAAAGTAAATCATGTCTCCTAATGAGCCATCTAAAGGGGCTGGTGTGAAGACTGGAATTTTATTTTTTGATGCCCAGAAATATATAGATTCTTTATTGTTTATCTTCCCTCCTAAAAATTCAATTATTTTTGAAGGCGTTAAATCTTCACCACCCTCTTGTTTTTGCAAAAGTTCCTTTAATTGGGGATTTATCCATTCTTCGAATAGAATGTATCTGTCGTTTGGTACGAAAATATTTCCTATTCTATTAACCCCTTTTTCCCGCAATGTTTTTCCATCTGTGTTAAATTCCCCCAGAATGAAAGGTTTCATCGTTTTTATTAAATCTTCTTCAATTCCCCCTGTTGTCGTGACTAAGACATGGATCATTTTGTTTTCAACAAGATAGCGAATTATGTCTCTTAACCCAGAACTTACAATTCCTGAGGTGTATGCTAGAAATATCACTGCTTTTTCTTCCCTCATTTTTTTTATTAGTTCTATTGCTTTGTAAAGATGAGATGCTTGGAACCCTATACTTTTATAAGAGTCTACCAATTCTTTTAATGAGGGGTTTTTGTTTAATTCTGGGCCTCTTATTTCTTCCCCAATTACCTCTTTAGATTGTTTGAATACTTCTTCTCTGGCTTTTTTTAGTTCTCTCGGGAGGTTTTTCATCTTCCTATTTACCCTTTGTGCTTAAAAAGGTTTAGCTTCTGGTGTAAAGATAAATTTAAATATTTCATTGATTTTTTTCTTTTATGAGTTCTAGAGAAACTGAAAATGAGGAGATCAATGAAATGAGTTCTGGAGTTATTACTCAGAGTATTTTAGTTGAGCAAACCTCGAGCGATGTCGATTCGTTTGAGGATAAGTCCGGCGATATCACTCAAGAAAGTGTTTTGGAAGTTTTGAAACTTCTTTCTCCTGGTACTGCTATGAGGACTGCTTTAGATGATATTTTAAGGGCTAGGATGGGTGCTTTGATTGTTGTTGAAAGTGAGGGAATCCAAAAGATAATTGACGGAGGATTTAAAGTTAATTGCAGATTTAGCCCTCAGAGGCTCGTTGAGCTTGCTAAAATGGATGGGGCTATTGTTCTTTCTAACGACATGAAAAAAATTATTTATGCTAATACTTTATTGATTCCAGAAGGTTCATTAAAAACTGTTGAGACTGGGACTAGACATAAAGCGGCTCAAAGAACCGCCAGGCAATTTAATACCATTGTTGTTGCTGTTTCTGAAAGAAGAAATAAAATCACTTTGTACTACGGAGATCATAATCATGTTCTTGAAAACAGCTCGGAAATTTTAAGAAGGGCCACGGAGACTTTGCAAATTCTTGAAAAGCAGAAAGATATTTTTGATGATTTGCTTACTCATTTGAATGTTTTGGAAATTACTGATTTGACTTCTACCACAGATGTCTGCAATGTTTTACAGAGAACAGAAATTGTTAAAAGAATAACTGAGAATGTTAAAAGATATTTAGTTGAACTAGGCAAGGAAGGGATTATAGTCAGCATGAGACTTAAGGAGCTTACTAAAAATATTAATATGGAAAGGGAAATGATCTTGGAGGATTATTTTGGACAGGATAAGGCAAAGGTTGAGGAATCTTTTGATAGCATGAATTTTGATTTCCTTCTAGATGTTTCCAATATCGCACGTATTTTTTTCGAAGAGTTGCATGAGAGAAATATATTTCCTAAAGGAAAAAGAATTCTTAAGAAAGCCCGGCTTTTAGAAAAGGATATAGACATGCTTATAAGTCATTTTAAGACATTGGATAAAATTTTCGAGGCGGATCAAGATACTCTTGCAGAAGTCTTGGATACTAAATCTTTTACAGATTCTTTGAAGAGGAATTTGGTTTCATTGAAGGAAAAAATTCTTGAAGGCAAGAGGGTATAGTTTATGTTAACAAAGAAACAGGTTTCTGACGTTCTTGATCATCTGGAGAGAGCTCAAAATCCTGTTTTCTTTTTTGATAATGATCTAGACGGTCTTTGCAGTTTTCTTTTACTGCAGAGGTTTATAGGCAGAGGTAGAGGCATTGCTATAAAATCTTTTCCAGAAATGGATGTGAATTATTTTAGAAAGGTTGAAGAGCTAAACGCAGATTATATTTTTATTCTAGACAAACCACTTGTCTCAAAAGATTTTTTTGATAAAACTAGGGAGAAAAATATTCCAGTAGTTTGGATAGATCATCATAAGGTCGATAATTTTTTGCCGGAATTTATAAATTATTATAATCCTATGTTCAACAGCCCAAAGTCTGACGAACCAGTCACGGCGCTTTGCTACCAGATTGTTAACAATAAGAGAGATATGTGGATTGCAGTTTTGGGTTGCATCGCTGATAATTTCATGCCAGATTTTTATTCTAATTTTTTGGAGGAATATCCTGAATTGGCCAAAAAAACCAAAGACCCTTTTGAAGTTTTGTATAAATTTAAGTTTGGCGAAATTGCCAGAATTGTGAGCAGTGGACTTAAGGATACTACAACAAATGTTGTGGCTATGTTGAAATTTTTGATGAAAGCAAAGTCTCCTAATGAGATTTTGGAAGAAAGTACTAAAACACATTTACTTCATAAAAGAGCAGAAGAGATTTATACAAAATATAGAAAACTGTTTGATAGAGCTGAAGAAGTGGCCAAAAAATCTGGGAAGATTGTTTTTTTTAAATATTCAGGGGATTTGAGTATAAGTGGGGAGTTATCTAATGAGCTAAAATTTTATTTTCCAAAGAAGATTATTGTTGTTGCCCGTGTTAATGGGATAAAAATTAATCTGTCTTTAAGGGGCAAAAAAATTAAAGATTATTTTCTGAAAGCAATAGAAGGAATTGAAAGTGCTCGAGGCGGGGGACATGAAGACGCTGTAGGGGGTCAAATGAATGATAACGATTTTGATAAGTTTAAAGAAAGATTGGAGAAGCTTGTTGAGGGTTAAATTAAATTGCTGTTAGAAGCGCCTTTATTATTATAAATCCTATTATGGTTATCACTGCTATTTTTATTAAATCTAACAATACTTTTATCGGATCATTTTGTCTCGCCATTTTCTTGAAATACCTCTCTTTTTAGTTCTCTTATATCCAACCTAATATCATTTAAGTTTTCAATCATTTTAAACTTTTTGTCTAATTCTTCCAATTTACTATTTTTTTCTTCCATTTTTTCATTGAATTTTGAGAGAATTATTATTAGAAATATAAAAATAATTGCTGTTATTATAAATATTCTATATTCCTCTTTAATAGGAAGGGGGTAGCAATAAGGTAATTAGTAGACCAATAAAGAATAAAGCATAAGTTATGATATTCTCAGAATGGTTCATCTTTATTAAAATTCTTTTACGTTAATAAAGAATTATATAATAAAAAATACATGATGTTTTAAGCTTCTCCTAATAAGATTTGGCTACGTAAACTACGGCGCCTGCTTTTTCCCTGCAAATTACACATTTTTCAGAATCAGAAGGATTTTCACTTTTATTTGCTAAAGTTCCTCTAACTGAAGCTCCAATTTCTTTTTCTATAATTTGGGCGCATTTAGCTCCTTCAGTTTTAGTAGAACAAAAGTTTATTCTTGCTATTTTTCCGTTGTCGACGGTTTTTTTAATTTGATCTTTTGAAATGCAGTTCACAATTTTTCCATTCAGAGAGTCATCGGCTTTTTTTAAGAGTCTTTTATCATATTCTTCTCCGAGTTTTTCCAATTTTTCAATTTCTGGAATTTTTATTTTTTCTTTTTTCCCAGTATCTCTTGTAAAAAGAGTTAACACTTTTGATTTTAATTCTTGCTCCCCAATTTCAAGTCTTAAAGGAACCCCCTTTATTTCCCAAATGTTGAATTTTTCTCCGGGGCTTTTTTCACTTGAATCAATTTCCGATTTTATTCCTAAGGATTTTAAATTTGAGGATATCTTTTCAGATTCTATCAGAATTCTATTCTTATTTTCTTTTGTGAATATAGGGACTATTACCACTTGGAGAGGAGTTATAGAGAAAGGTAAAATTAATCCCTTATCATCGCCATGCTGTGATATTACAGAAGCCAACATTCTTGAGAATGCAGGACCGTAAGCAGTTTGGTAGATATAATTATCTTTTCCGTGTTCGTCTTTGAAAGTTGCGCCGAAAGCTTTCGAGAAATTCTGCCCCATTAAATGTGTTGAGGGCTGCTGGATTAGCTTGCCATCCGGCATAAGAACATCTGAACCTATTGTGTAAATTGCCCCTGCAAATTTGTCCCAATTAGGTCTTTTCATTGGCAAGAAAGGAATACCAAATTTCTTATGCATTATTCTTTCTGTCATTTGAATGTCTTCTTGGACCTGTGCTTCTGCATCTTTCAAAGTTGCAAATGCATCATGAGCTTCAATCCATAAAATTTCACGCGTTCTAATTAAAGGTCGTGTTGCTTTTGTGTCAAGTCTGAAGACCGAACCTCTTTGATATAATTTCATAGGTAAATCACGCCATGATCTAATCCATAGTTTAAACATTGGTGTGTAAAGAGTTTCTGATGTTGGTCTTAATGCTAACCTTGGCCCCTTTTCTGAGCTAATTTCTTTTAGCCAGAAAACTTCTGGGGTAAAACCCTTTACATGGCTTGACTCTTTTTTCAAATTTTCTTCAGGAATTACGGTTGGCATAAAAGTTGGTTTGTGCCCTTTTTCTTGGAGTTCTTTTTCATACAAGTCAAACATGTTTTCTATTATCATTGCCCCCCAAGGCCTTATCACAACAAAACCTTTCACATTATTTCTTATATCGACAACTTCGGCTTTCTCCAGAATTTGCGTGTACCATTCGCTAAAATTTTCTTTTTTTACATTTAAACCTTTTTGTGTTTCTGGAGATTTTTGTTTTTCCTTTGACATTATTGATAAAAGTATTCTAGGTTTATTAATTTAATTAATAACTTTTAGTAAGCTAATATGTTAGAAATTATCTCTAGGCAATTTTACGAGAATGCTAGCGCCCCAATTTTTTTAACTAAAGGGTCTTTGCTCAAACCAAGAGATTTTGCGTTAGTAATAGTCTCTTTTAAGCGTTCTTCTAAAGTAGAATAATCAGGATATGCGTCTAACAATAAATCTGCTAATGAGGCATCTAGATAACCCTTAAGACCAAGTTGAGATTGATATTTTCTTTTTTGTAAATCCTCAATTTCTATTAATTGCTCTACAATTCCTCTAACTTTTTGTAATGCACTTAATTGTTTATTATTATAACCACTACCTTCAGCCATAGTTTTTATATTACTCATTAGTTTATAAAAATTTGTGTGATTTAATTAATATTATATTAAAGTTTGATTTAAAAATTGGAATGAGATATCATTAATGGCTTTTTCTATGTAGATACTTTCAAGGGCGAAGCCTAGATTCTCGCCTCCTCCAATTTTGAAGTTGTTTATTCCTATTACTTCTCCTTGCTTATTTATGAGAGGGCCGCCCGAATTTCCAGGGTTTAGTGATGCATCTGTTTGAATGTATGCATCTAGTCCGCTTGGCCCTATCCTATGGATGCCTGAGACTATTCCTTCCGAGACTGAAAATTGAAGTCCTAAAGGATTTCCTATCGCAATTACTTTTTCTCCGACTTGAACTTTGTTTGAGTTTCCGAATTCAACTGGTGTATAAGATCCAGGAATTTTTAGTAGTGCAATATCTAGTATGCTATCGTAACCTATGAATTCTGCATTTAGTGTTTCTTGGTCATATGTTAATGCAACAACTTTGCTTGCTCCGGATAGCACGTGCGCGTTAGTTACTAAATATCCGTCGTCAGTTACAATGAAACCTGTTCCTTGGCCAATATTTGTTCTTATTGTTACTACAGATTTTACAGAGTTTTCAATAATTCCAGAGAAGTCTTCTCCTACTGAAGCTTTTAGGTTTGCGAATTCTTCATCGATTGAGCCAATTTGAGAGCCAAGGTTTTGCAGTTCTGAGTTTGTTTCAATTATTGAATCTGTGATGTCATTCATTTTTGATTGTGTGTCTACTTGCAATTCATTTAATTTGTTATTTAGTTCATTGTGGTTTATAGTTTGTTTTACAATAATTCCATTGAGAAGAATAGCTGTTACAATCATATAAATTGTTACAATTGTTGTGAAACTTCCAATTACTATTTTATGGTGTTTTTTTAGGCCTGTGTGATGTATTATTTGAACTGGAGTATATTTTGGTGTTGGCATTTTATTTATTCCTTTTGTTTATTGTTAAAATAATCCCAAGATATAAAAATCCTTTCTTTTTACATATGTTAGGCTCTGTATTTTTGCTAGTAACTCTTTCAAGGCTCTTCTCGCCTATGAAAAATTTATTAATGGCTATTTGTTCTTTTTTAAAGGCTCGGACTCGCC
>CAYHJV010000036.1:0-8058 GCA_964357045.1 Candidatus Woesearchaeota archaeon
CACTCTATCTTTTTTACCAAACCATTTCATATATAAATTAGGAGGAAGGTGTTTTTAAATTTAGTTGTAAAAAAAGGTTTTTTAAACTCTTTTACCTTAATTTAAACATAAAAAAGAGTAAATTATATTGAAATGCCGGACATAAAACCCATTCACGAAATCATCCAAGAAATAAGTCCCTACTATAGGAAAAAAAAAGGGCCGGAAGCAGAACATAAACTCGTTTATGATTCTTCGTCTGAAACTTTGGAACCTGTTTACTTTTTTATTTTGGATTTAATGGAAGAATTTGGTATGCAAACAGAGAAGCTAGTGGACAATTTTACTTCAAGCCCTGGCTCAGGACACTTTGCAGAGATTGGTCAGAGAGCGACTATAATGCAGCAGCAAGGCGCAAAAATTTTAGGAGATGTAAACACCGTTTTGAGAAGTGTTCTTAACATATTGTACGATTTAAAAGAATTTAACATAAGACTTCAAAGCTATGATGACTTAAGGTCTTCTAATCCTCAAACTTCAGTCGGAGCCAGACTTTCTTTAAAACAGCTTTGGATGGATAAAGTTGACATAAGTAAAGGCAACAGCAGTGTAAAAGTAATGGCGCTTGGGCAAGCCGGTTTTCAAACATTGCTTGACGCATTTCTCGCTGCTAACGATGAGCACGAAGCGTCGAGACTAGACTTGAACGAAAGAGTAAAAAGAATTGTAACTTCTAGAATAACGGAATTTAATATTTGGATAGAACATTCTGAAAAAGAATTAAGAAAAAGATATGCCCTAGAAAAAAATTATCTTAAAAGCCAGGTCAATAGCCTTAAACTTTATTCAAGATGGGTGAGGCCGTATTTAGTTGCGTCTGCACGGCTTCAAGGGAAAGATTCAGGAAGAAACCCCAACTTAGTAAACATTTTCAATACCATAATGCTTGATCTGACTTTATTGGGGAAAACCGAATTGAAAGTAAAAGATTCCTCGCTTGAAGGAGAACTGCCGGCCGAATTCGCGAAGCCGCATGTTTTAAATTCAATAAAGAGAAAATACTACAACTGTGTCTTGGTCGATTTTAAATTCCGTGGAATTCCTCAGAGAGTCGCCCAGCAGTCTCATTATGCCTTCGGTGGAAGAGTCGAAGTTATTTTTAGAGCGTATTCATTGAATGAAGATGAGATTGCAAAGTTAGAACAAGAGCTGGATAAATCAGATCTGAGCGATGTGCTCGGACTAATTGAAGGGGCCAGCGGACAAAGTCTGGAGCAAATGCAGGAAGAAATTGATTTTTTTCTCGAGGGAAAAGACACTCTGCCAGAAAAAGAAGAAAGGGAAGATTCCTCAAATCCATTTTTAGCTTTGATTGGTTATTACGATAAAAAATCCCCAAAGAAAGCTGAAACGGGAAAAATGGAAATACCGGAAGTCAAAAAAGATAGTTGGCTTGAAGGCTACCATCTAAGACACTTGACTTCGGAGAAAGCAAAGGAAAGCACGTTCAAACTTTTTGAAGTTTATAAGAAAGCCCACGGGATGGTCGCTTACGATTATTAGTAAAATTAAGTTTAAAGCAGTTCATTGCTCGCTGGATGATTAAGAACAAAGAAAAGATTAATCAGATGTGTATAAGTAACTTGAAGTTTTAGGAAGTTTAATTACATCCCATATTTTTCTGCATCTGTGAATGGGGTTTCCCTTGCATCATAAAATTGAGTGTTTTCGTTTTCTCTTATAGTTGGGTTATAAGGCTTACTACATTTATCCATAGCAAAACATAATCCATAACATATACCTGCAAGAATAACACCATCTTTCATTATTCCCAAAAAGGTTGGTTCAGAAAGATCCTCTATTGTTTCTCGGCTTGGGTCAATATGATTTAATCCCATTTTATTTATTATTTTTTATGTGTTTTTAAAGCTTTATTTAATTAAATAGCCAGTTAATAAATCTTATGGTAGAAAACCTATTTAATCCCTAAATTTCATAACCATAAGAGTAACTCCAATAACTTCCAGAATCAAACCCAGAATAGATATTTTGTCCTTTACAATTTGAGTTGTTTGCGAAATATGTCCAGTTATAGAAAAAACAGAGTTCAATATAAAAAACGCACCAATCAAAAATAAAGCAAAGCCAAGACCTTTTATTATTTTCTTTTTCGAGTTGTAAACAACAGGAGACACAGAACTCTGCCCCATCTCACCCTTTTTACGAGGAATCTCTTTTTTACCCTTGCCACTGTCCATTATCTTATAAATGAATCAAAGTTTATAAGTTTAATTAATAAACATTTATATATTTCTTAGGCTTGAATAAAATATGGCGAAGAAAGGCGAGGAAGTTCGCAAAGTAATAAATAAGCCAGCGAGCTTTCGAGCAGAAGAAAAACCAAAAAAGAGAACTATTGATTTTAGAAAATTTGAAAGGGTTAAAGAATCTAAAGAAATTTCTAAAGATACTGAAGAATCCGAAGAGGTTTCAGAACTTGAAGAAGAAGTAAAAACTCCAAAAAGTTTCTCTGGAGAATTTGACGATTCCTCTTTTTTAGAAATTTTGAAGAATTTAAAGTCTGATTCATCTCCTGTTCTTGAAAGAATAACGAGAGCTCCAGAGACGCCGCTCTTCGGTTGGGCGTCATCAGAATCAGATGATGCAAACAATAAAGTCAGAAATAATGAGTCTTTCCGTTATGAAGGGGCTTCTTCTCAACAATCAAATAAGTCAGACGAAAAAAAATATATAGATGGCGGCGCCCACGTTACAATTCAGCCGCAAAGAATTGACTCTACACAAATACGTAGAAGACCTAATGATTTTGCAAGAGAAATTTCGTTAGACTCGTTTTCAGAAATGCAAAGTAGAGGACTTTCCTCTAAAGAAGAAAATAAATATGAAGGTTATGAAATGCCTCCTCGTGCAGATACAGAACAGGCTGGCAGAAAAAATCCATTTGAAAGAGAAGATAAAAAGTACGATCCAAGACTTCCAAAACATTAACTATATAAATAAAAATTAATTCATTAATTAAAAGGGTTATATCGAATCCATCGGAGGCCGAGATTTTTGGAAAGAACAAAAGAAAGAAAATAACTTTCCAAAGGTCGAGTTGGAAAAGATTCGACCTTTTGGCAAGGTTGGGTTTGGGAACCTTTTGAAAAGGTTCAGGATGCTGGATTCATAAAAACCCGCCGGAGGTTTTTATAATGGAAAAAAAAGGGCTTGGCTGGAAGAGTTTTGTCGGTTGGATTTTAATGGCTTTAGCGGTGCTTTTTCTTATTATTTGGATTGTAGGCGGCGGAGGTTAAATCATGGGAAAAGGTGAATACACTATAAAGAACATTTATTCAGGAGGTTATTCTGCTTTTAAGCCGACGGCATTAAGCTCGGGAAATTATCCTATACAAACAGGTTCTCTTGGCATGACTACAAATCCACAAAATGCAAACATTCTTCAGGAAATTTCTGAAAAAATAGCTTCTGGAGTAAAACACATTGAAGTTGAAGCAATCTCTCCTGAATATTTAGATTCAATCCCAAAACAACATTTGAAAGAAGTAAATAGGCTTAGCAAATTGACGGGAGTTGGCGTTTCAGTTCACGGTCCTGTAATGGATACAGCTGGATTCGACAGACGTTCTGGTGGATGGAGTGAAGTGGACAGAGAAATGGCTCAAAAAAAGGTTTTTCAAACTCTTGAAAGAAGCCAGGAAATAGACCCAGATGGAAATATTCTTGTCAATTTTCATTCCGCCGAAGGTATTCCCGCTTCGCAGTATGAAATGACAAAGAAAGGATTGGAGGAAAAAAGAATTATTGCTGTTAATAGAGAATCCGGGAGAATGGCGCCTTTAGAGAAAGAAGAAAGATTTTATCCTGGGGGTAAAGAAGGAGAAATAAGGAGAGAAAATTATAGTCCTAAAGAAGGTTTAGAAATATTAAATGAGGGTGAGTGGGATAATTCTATCAACCAGCTTTTTTTCAACAAAGAAAGAGCCGACGAAATTTTGCAGAAATATAAACCTCTAATTCAACATTTATACGAAGACATAGGGACAAAGTATGATATTGAGGATTTGCCAAAAGACCAACAAGAAGTTTTTCGCCGTGTTAGAAACGTGGATATCTATTTGAGCGATTTGCATAAACAAGTTAATTCTCTTTTTAGCAAAGCTTACGAATTTGGTGGTGAGTACCAAAAAAATAAGCTTAAAGAATTATCAGAACAATATGTTGAGGATTTAGGATTGTCCGAGGATCAGGAAGAGAAAGGAAGATACGTAGACCCATTTAAAAAATCTATAGCTATGCAAAATCTCCTTCTGGCTATGAAAGATTCTGGGACAAAAGATCCAGAGAAAAGACTAACTCCCAGAATGTACGTCCCAATAGAAGAGTTCGCCATGGAAAAATCTTCGATGACATATGGAAACGCGGCTTTCCAAGCTTACAAAAAATTCAAGGACAAATCCCCTGTTTTAGTAATTGAAAATCCTCCTGCAGGTTTTGCTTTAAGCACAGGAGGAGATATAGCAGAGATAGTAAAAAAATCTCGTGAGCAGTTTGTTGAAGCAGCAAAGAAAGATAGTGAAATTTCTGTTTCTGAAACAGAGGCGCGTAAACAAGCTGAAAAATTAATTGGCGCTACTTGGGATGTGGGCCATATAAATATGCTAAGAAAGTTTGGCTACAGCGAAGAAGATATTGTAAAAGAATCTGAAAAAGTTGCCCCATTTGTAAAACATGTTCATCTTTCTGACAATTTCGGATTTGACCACACAGAGCTTCCCATGGGTATGGGAAACGTTCCTTTGAAAGAAATTATGGAGAAACTGGGAAAGAAAGGATACGAGGCATCAAAAATTATTGAAGCGGCACAGTGGTGGACACATTTTAAGAGTTCTCCTTTTCAAGTATCCTTGGAATCAATGGGTTCTCCAATTTATTCAACACGAGTTTCTCCTTATTGGAATCAAAATGTTGGCCTTTATCAAAACTATTTCGGCGGCGGAGGAATGTTCCTTCCTCAAATTAACTACGAAACTTTTGGTGCAGGATTCAGCCAGTTACCATCGGATTTGGGCGGTTCGCGGCAAGGAGCTCAAGGCTCAAGAATGTCTAATAGACCTATGGAATAATCACTCTAAGTCAGTAACTTTTAAAAAGAGGTTAAACTTTGTATAAATGAAAAAGATGGTGTCAAAAAAGCATTCTAAAAAAAAGCATTCTGCTAAGCCTAAAATGAAGATTCTCAGCAAACAAAATAGATCTTCGAGTGATGTGCAGAAAGATGCCCCGTCGCTTCAGCTTAAAACGGAGCATGATATTGCAATGGACTTTGCGGTTAAAGCTTATCAGAGATTTAATAAAATTGTAAAATCAATAGTTCTTTTCGGTTCTGTCGCTAAACAAGAAGAGGTGACTGGCTCAGATATTGATATCATAATTATAATAGACGACGTCGCTGTTCGTTGGGATCAAGAATTAATTGGATGGTATAGAGAAGAGCTTGAAAAAATTCTGAAGAAAAGTCCTTACCAACAAAGTCTTCATATTAATACAGTGAAGCTTTCCACGTGGTGGGAAGATTTGATGAGGGGCGATCCTGTTGTTATTAATGTTTTGAGGTACGGAGAATCTCTTATCGATATGGGTGGATTTTTTGAGCCTTTGAAATATCTTTTGCTTGAAGGAAAAATAAGGCCTTCACCTGAATCAATTTATATTTCGCTTCAAAGAGCGCCGATTAATTTAGCCAGAAGCAAGGCGTCGCAGCTCGGCGCTGTTGAAGGGCTTTATTGGGCAATGGTCGATGCCGCTCACGCGGCTTTGATAGCAATAAATATCTTGCCGCCATCTCCCGAACATTTAGCAGTTGATTTGAAAGAGCATTTTGTGTCGTCTGGAAAACTTAATATGAAATATGTCCAATGGTACAGAGATTTATTAGTGCTCCATAAAAAGATAGGTCATGGGCACATAAAAGATTTGAAAGGAATCGAGATTGATCAATGGCAGGAAAGAACTCAAGAATTTATTGACGTGATGGCACGTTTGGTCCACGAAGTTGTGGGAGATTAATTTTATCTGCTAGTTCTCTTGACATTGAAAGTATTAAATAACCTTTTTTATAATTAGGATGTTCTTGTCTAGATCCTGCAACCTTTAAGTTAGGATTGTCATGTCTTTTAATTTCATCTTCAAGCATCACAAGTTTAAGGGCATCTCCAGCACTGTTTGCTGTGTAGATAACTTCAAATCTCTTATTGTCGTAATCTAGATTATATTCTTCTTCCATTTTACTCACTCCTTCTAGATCTAGCAGGTTCAGGTTTCCTTAACACATCTTCAAGACTTCTACTAACACTTCTAGCGTTTAATGCTAATGCTTCTGAAGCAGTATTATCTCCAAGATATCTTTGAAATTTTCTGATTAATTCACCCTGAACTTCTTCGCCCCTTTCACCTTTTAGGTCGGTAAGATGCTTATCTGCAATGCTAGAATCTATCTTTCCTTCGTAACCCATAGATTTTGCTATATCTTTAACTTTAAGATTGTAAAATGAGCCTTTTTCTCCAAACATTACTGCATAAGCTGTATCAACAACATCAGCAGAAGTAGTAGAATCTGAATAAGCTCTTCCTCCTCTTTGTAAATTTCTCAAAACCGACATTGAATGAGCCTGTGCAAGAATCTTTTTCCCACCCTCAGAATTAGCCCCTCTCACATAAATATTCTCATATACGGCATTATTACCATTCTTTCCATATGCCCCACCCTCTACTAACTTAGCTCCAACTAAATCAAGAATTCCTGAAGCCATATTTTCCTGAGCTATATTATAAGCTCTTTCTCTAGCTTCTTTTTCCGTTTGTTCTCTTTGGTTTGTCATTTTCTTTAATTTCCAATAGTATTTGGGGTTTATAAACATTTCTATTTGTAACTACTTTATAGTTACTTTACTTTTTTGGAAGATTTTCTTGTTATATAAAATTAACTGAAGGAATCTTTTTATAATCCTTTTTACTATGATTTATATGAACAAGTTTAAAATAATAGCCTTATTATTAATGCTAAATGGAGCACTAATATCTTTTAGTTCATTCTCAGGAATTACCGGCCTTATTGTATTCGAAGAGGCAGGCTCTGCTGTCGATTCTATTTTAGGAATTATAATGTTTATTGGGGGAATAGTTTTATTTCTCTATGATTTAGAAGAAAGAGCTGGAGGGCCTCCAAAAATAATCAAAACAAAGTCTTTTGAAAAATCTCTTAAAAATCATAAATCAGAATTAAAAAGAATTGAAAATGCTATCGGCAAAATTGGAAGTGGTTTAGCTAATGAAGAATACTTGAAACATGAAAAGATATGGTCAATAAGAACATCCCATGGGGGAAGAATTGTTTATGATAAAGCTAATGGTCAAGTGATTCTTCAGGGATATAGTCCTCCATCAAGACATTATTAATCCACTAAATCAATCTGTTGTTTACAATCCGAACAATTTAAAGAGAGGATAGGATTAAGATGTTTCATTTCTTGCAATTCAACTAAGCTAATTTTTTTAACAGGATTATAACTCTTTCCGTCATATAATTGCAGTTCTAAAGCATTGCTGTCAGCTAAAAGCCTTAACATTTCTCCATTATAATCTTCAACTTTATCTTCAAACTTTTTAACTAAAATACTATACCTTTGAGCAGACGATCTACTAAATAGTGGAATACTGGTTACTCTCACTCTTTGATTATCACACTTTTTTTCAAGTTCTGAAGCTTCTTGTTTTATTGAGTGTAATTTAGATAAATTAAGGCATCCACAATGTCCATTCATTTGTTCTAAGTTTTTGATATATTGTTGTACTACTTCTTCCATGTTATTTCAAGCCCACTAAAGTATATTTAGTTTGTGTGTCTTTTATCATTTTTTATTTATTCCTTTTTAAAGTGTCTTTTTCTTTATATTTTTCTCTAAAATCTTTCCATTCTCTAAACTTCCCAAGGTGTTTCGCAAATTTCGCTTCTTCTTCTCTCGCCTTATCATGTCCAATTTTTGAACACAGAGATTC
>CAYHJV010000037.1:0-7999 GCA_964357045.1 Candidatus Woesearchaeota archaeon
AGGAAACCTAACTTATGAAAAAACCTCTCAAAAAAACACAGAAGTTATAAAATTGGGTACACAAAACTTAAAAAGCGAGGGGGATTCAGAAAGTTCGCAAAATAATTACTTTTGGTACGGCCTTTTTGGCTTTGTTATTTTGCTTGGATTATTGTTCGTTATAAATAGAAGGAAAAATAAAAATGAGTTTAAATGACGAGGATAAGTCAGGGAATATTGAAGCAGTAATAATTTTAGAAGTAGTAGGTAAACCTAGAGAGCACTTGATAGAAACTTTAGAAGGTTTGATAAAAGAGATGTCAGAAGAAAAAGGCGTTGAGGTGGTAAATAAAACTATAAGCGACCCAACAGATTTAAAGGATGAAAAAGATTTTTTCACAACTTTCGCAGAGGTAGAAGTTAAAGCGGAAGGGATAGAGCAAATTATTGGATTAATTTTTAAGTATATGCCTTCCCACATAGAGATAGTTTATCCGGAAAAGTTCGCTCTTTCAAGTAATCTTTTCAATGAAGTTCTTAATGAAATTGCAAGGAGAATCCATGGCTACGATGAAGTGGCAAGAGTTATACAATTCGAAAGACAAATTTTAGAAAATAAATTAAAAGATTTGTTGGATAAAAAAGAGGATAAAAAATGAATTCTATACCATTAAGTGCGTTTGAATTAGAAATTGACGAAAACGGTTATAATGAAATTTCTAGAAATATAGCCTGGGTTCAAAATCTAACCCAGATGCAGAGGCAAAATATTTTAGAGAGGGCAAACAAAGAACTTCCAATAGATATTGAGTCTAGAGTCCGGAAATTAATAATAGATATGGCAAATGATAGGGCTGTTTACAAAGTTGCAGAACTTAAATACCATAAAGGCCCCCCTGAAGGCCAAGGTCTTTTCATAACAGCGTTAGCCGATTACTTGCTGAGAGAAAAAAGTTCAATGAATTTATCTTTTCAATCCGCCAATCTTAGATAAATCAGGTGTTTTTCTTTTAGCCATTTTATACTTAAGATAGAAGAAAAGTAAAAATACTCCAATAATTCCCAATATACTCCAACCAATTATTTTTGAGTTTGGACCTCCTCCAGAATCTTCACAAAATCCCAAACAACAAACATTGTTTCCAACATTTTGAGACTCGCCATTACAGGTTTCTTTCAATCCGCAAATCTTCCCCCCTAATTCGCTGCAGGTTTTTTGTTCTTCAGGGCTTATTTTTTGAACGCATTTATTATACACACATTCTTTAGTTAAATTATTACAATCACTATTTCTAGTGCATTCTAAATTATCCTTTAGAACGCATTCCCCTTTAGAGCATTCGTAATTATTTCTACAATCTCTATTAAAGTCGCATTCCTTGTCTTTTAAAACACATTCATTATAAACACATTCCCTGTTAGAAGAACAGTCTCTATCCCTATTACACTCTACTTCTTTTACACACTCATTATCAACACACTCTTCATTTGAATCGCAGTCAAAATCATAGGTGCATTCCTTTGCCGATTTATCGAAGCAATTGTTAGTATCAAAAGTGCACTCGTTAATTGTTCCTTGTGAATTGCATGACAAACTTCCTGAATCAAATCCAAAATCATCACAGCCAGTTACATTTCCCCATTCGTCTCCATCACATTCTTCTCCCGAATCCATTGCGCTGTTGCCGCAAAGTGTTTCTGTTCCCGGCACAGGAAATATCTCCACAGGAATTTTATATTCTGTGTTAGAAGAGCTCAAAGTAATGGTTCCAAAAACAGTTACATTGGATTTTGTAACTTGAAAGTCAATTGTTTTTATCTGCTGAGCACTTAAAGTTACAGAATCGACAGAATTAGTTTTATTAAAATTATCAACGTCAACTTTTACTGAAGAACCTTGCAGACTTTGAACTTCTATTGAAAAACCTTGGGATGTTATTATAAATCCTTTATCAATTGCGAAATCTGCGGTTTTATTAATTATTGAGAAGTTTTTTATTATATCGTCTTCAACAATAATCCCTCCAGGGTTAGAATATTGAATACCTTGAATTCTTAAAGAGTAATTATTTTCTGTTTTTCCTATAGTGGAAGCAATAACATAAAAATATTCGCCTATTTTAGCTACATCGTAATTCATAGGTATCTTTACATGACCCCTATAGAAGAAAACGTTTTCCTCAAGGATTGAATCAATAAAATTCCCTGAGATTTTTGCTATTATTGTTTCTCCTTGTTTGTAATCTGGATTCATATCTATACTTGCTGATGAAGCCAGCTGAATTGATAACAAAACAAACACCAATACACCAATTTTATTCATAAATAAATAAAAGAAGAGTGGTTAATAAAAATTGTGCTTCGCAAAATTGATATAATTTTAATGTAAATTCTCTGTTTAATGTTAACTTAGAGTGAGAACAAATTTAAACTATAAGTAACCGAACAATTTCGTAAGACAAAATTATAAAATTTGTAACTGACTATTATTTCCCACCAATATCTTTCAATTTTTTAAGAACATCGTCTAGCTCACTATTATCTTTCTTTTCTGGTTTTTTTGGAGGTTCTGGTCTTTTTTGAGCTGGTGGTATCGGTCTTCTCATTGGTGGTTGTTGTCTTGGCTGAGAAGGTAAAATTCTCCTCGGTATTGGCCTTCGCATGGGAATACCTGCAGTTCCTGGCGGTGGGAATCTAAAACCAGGACCACCTCCGAACGGACTTCTTCTAGATGAACCTGGTTTAAATCTCATAAAGAAAATTTTTAACTTGTCTCTGAAGATTATAGCAAGAAGTGATAAAATAATTAAGGCTGACAAAATCCAAACCCACGTTAAGCTTTTCTTTTTAGGAGTAGTTGATGCTTTACAACAAATATCAGAGAGATCGTCACAGCTATATGAATTTGATACTTCATTACTTAAACATGATGGTCTACAAGTTCCTCCAAAGTCCACACATTCCGAGGAAGTAGAAGTTGCGCTTTCACAACTTGCACTAACTCCAACACAACAGAACTGTGATCCAGTCGAGTCTGAAGTAGTGGAATCTCTTGTTCCGTCCTGACAGATTTCATTTGAGCTGCAAAGTTCTCCTCCCTTATCGTTGCACGTTTCTTCTTTAACATCAACTGAACAGCATTTTAATAGAACAGAAGAACATTCATAAGAACTCAAAATATTTCCACCCTCAATATCACAATCCACCCCGGACCTACAATAGTAGCCTGCGGTTTCGCAATCGTCTTCAGCGACGCAAACTCCATCATCGCACGTTTCTCCGTCTTCACAATCAGTTTTAACATCGCAATCGCCCCCACCTCTAACGCATGAATGATCAAAACAAACAGCCCCTGCGTCGCATTCAGCAGTGGAATTACAGTAAGAGCCTTCGCCTATACAGAACCCTGCCAGGCTGCATGTTTGTCCTTGACCACAATCGTTGTCTGAAGAACAATCAGTAGGAGTTATACATTCTCCGCTCTCCGAACAAATTTCATCATCTAAACAATCCCTATCATATTTACATTGCACACATTTTCCGTCTGAACAAAATCCAGGGGCTTGCGTCGGCCAGACTGCGTGTAAAAGGAAAGCAGTGTTTCTAATATTATTTTCCCAGCAACCGTTGCTTCCTTGGACACCTGAACTTAAGAGCCAAGTTTTTGCGCTTTGCTTTTGCGTTGGATCTTCTGCCCCTAATGAAAATAAAGCAACAGCCGTATCGTAGAATTTATTGTTTCCGGAATCTGCTTGCCAATATCCTCCCGGTCTGCTCGGCTTTTGTTCCGACAATAATAGTGTTTTATATTCCGTTTGAGCAGTTATATAATAAAGGAAAGATTCTGGAAGAAGTTTTTCATTTCCTTCTGTGTTTGTAACTAGGTAAGGAAGGAATGATTTAACGTCTTCGTATTTTCCTAAATCATTTAATGTGAGCGCAGCCCATAAACTTCCTTCATAATCGCAACTGCCTCCTTGAGCAAAACAGAAAGAGTTTACTTTTTCTGCTGTCGCGCCAAAGGCTTGAGCGGTGCTAGTTATTTCTGAAATGAAGAACACATCTGAATCTTGTTTTTGGAAAATCAAATTAGTTAAGAAACTTTTGTCGCATGAAATTTGGAATTCTTTTTCTAAGCAAGAATCTGAAATTTTAAGCCAGTAATTATCTTGAGCAGATGTAAAGCAATTTCCTGAACCAGAGCTTATTTTTTTATCTACGCCAAGGTCAAAGGAATAGGTACCGCCGTCAAAATCTATAGAGCATGACGCTGCGTCGTTTGATTCAATCTGCAAGAACCATGTGAGTCCTGAAGATATTTTTTTTTGAGTTAAGAGCCAGGCAGCTGCTTTATCTGTGTCGAAAGTTGTTTTATCCAAAGCTAAAATTGCCTGAGCTGTTGTTTTTACGCTGCAGCTTCCAGACCCGCTTGGAGACCAGCATTCACTATTTTGAACTTTACCAACAACATCTGCTTTACATTCCCCTATGGCCAACAAAGAAAAGATATTTTCCTCTAAAGTTAAGGTGGAGCATTTTCCGTGGACTTTATCGTTTAAGCATTGATAGGCTTGCGTTACATTGCCTGCTTGAATTAAGGATATAATATTTATAGCTAGAAATAGTAGGATACCAAACGCCAACACCTTTTTTTTCATGATTTATCAAGGCAAGAGTTGTTTTTAAAATTATCTGGGATTTTAATACAATAATACTTAAATAGGGTTTTCCGCGCTTTTCTCTATGACTGATAAATTTGTGTTGTATTTAGGCGGGGGTTCTATGTCTGGCATATTTGGGGCAGGCATTGTTACAAGACTCCAAGAAGAAAATGTATACGACAAAATAGAAAGTATTTTTTGTGCTTCTGCTGGTGCATTCAATGGAGCTTATTTTTTATCTAAGCAGACAGAGCTTGGCTCAAGTATCTATTATGAGGATTTAATAGATGGTTTTATCTTTCCTTGGAAAATTTTAAGCGGGACTTCTCAGCGTTTTTGGGATAGATATGTAAAATCGATAGAAAGAGAGAAAATACATAATCCTATTAATATAGATTTTTTAATGGATGTTTCCAGAAATAAAAAAATATTAGATGTAGATGCGGTAAAAAATAATTCTATTCCTACTTATGCAAAAGTTTTCGACTTAGAAGAGGATAAAATTAAGTATGTTGATTTGAAGAATGATGTCTTTAAATCTCTAAAAGAAGCTGTAAGCGTTGTCCCATATTATTTCCCTCCTAAAGACCAGAATAATATTGATGGAGGCCTTATAGAGAGAATAGGATTTGACTGCTTAAAAAACAATTATTCTAATAGTAAAATTGTTTTTTGTATAAATTGCTTTCCAAAGTTAGATTTTAAGAGAAATTTGAGGCATTCTTTAGAAGGAACCGTTACTTCTTTCATGTACGAAAATTCTTCCATAAAATATCTTTTGAAAAATGAAGGGGAAAATTTCATGCAAGATGTCGAAAAAATAAGAGGTGATAAAAAATCTTTGTTAATTCATCCTCCGCAAGATAATCCAACTAATAACGGAACAACAAACCCAGATAAATTAAGAGCTACTTGGAAAATGGGCAAGAAAGAAGCTGAAAAGATTTTGGAATTTATTACCTAGCCAATACTCCTCTAAAGAAACTGTCGAAACTTCTATATAACCTAATTGGAACATTTTTTATATAATAACCAAAGCTGACTTTTCCTTCAACTACATCTGCTAATCTCTCAGTATAAGAATTAATAACCATCGTATGACCGTAATCAGTAAATCTAGATGGATTCTGATCTGGAAATTTTTCTCTTAATTTATCAGCAAGCTCTTTTCTTTTGTTCATTTTAAGTAGAGACTATTTTTATTAATAAACTTTTCGGAATTTATTTTTTGAAATTGTTTGATGATCTACTTTTCCTCAAAACATAATTAATAGGATTCTTTGTTCGAAGTTCTTCTTCATTTGGGATTACACCTATGGCTTTATAATAATCCTTGTCGAAGTTTGGAGGGGGAACTATTTTATTTCGGTAACTCCATATCAATTGCGCTTTTATGTATCCCTCTTTTAATGGAGGTTTATTTTTGTTATTCCATTCATAAACTCTTTTTTCAAGTTCTTCTTTCTCCATTCCAAGAGATCTAAAGAGATTTATTAAAACAAATAAAGCTCTTTTTTTGCCGTCTCCTATTCCCTTGAGAATTTTTTGAATGGTTGGCGGCAAGAAATCATCTGAAAGTTTTTCCAGTTTTATTGGCTGAAAATCCTGAATCTTTTTTTCTTTTTCTTGAGGTTTGTTTTGTTTGTGCCAATCTAGAGCCTGTACTAAAAGTTCAGCAGCTTCTTCTTCTTTTGTGTTCGGCAGAAAATTTTTTATTTTGTTTTTATCAATTTTCATCGGATCCGCATCTTTAACCTCAAAATTTGAAATCTCATCTTTGTCTATAACAATGCTGGCGAGAGCTGTTTTTTCATGCAGGCTGTAAGGGGCCCTGAATAAATGCCGAGGGGAGACAAGAATTAAATCAGGCATCACCTCACTTGAAGCCTGGAAGTCCATTATGTATTTATTTGGATTTTCCAATTCAGATATTTTTTTTGTTAAATCTTTGCCTATAGTGGCTATAAGATATTTTGTTATAATTCTGGGCCATTCAGGAAACATATCTGAGGTTTTAACTTCGTTTATTTCTTTCGGAAAGGCCACCCAGGGAACTATTATATGAAATCCCTTTGAGCCGGAAAATTTCACTCCTATGTTTTTGACCCCGTGAAATTTTAAAGCTTTTATTATAATCTCCGCCATGACTTTGCTGTAATCTATGTATTTGCTGTCAATATCAATTAAAAAATCCCAGCCAGTTCTTAATTCATTGAGCTGTTTTTCATTCATTCCTGTTGAAATTTACAGAGGGTCTGTCCATAATTCCTGGGAACAATGAAAACTAGTTGCCCCTTTCTTAACTAGTTCAAAAATATCTCCAGGGTACTGAAGTGAATCAGGCCGTTTCCCAAAACTTTCCATCATAAAACTTGGAACCGTCTCCCTATTTTGTGAAAACTCGAGGATTGTTTTTTGAATTTCAGGACGTGAGTAATAAAGATGTGTTAAATTTCTTATTCTTTGTTCTTTGTGGGAGATTTCCGAGGAATCCATAGAAGAGTAAAAGTAAAAATCTTTATATATATTATCTAATCTTTATGACAACAATACTTAAAAAACCACCTCAACTCTAAGGAGAATGTTAATTAAACTAGAAAATCCGGGCGTTTTGACAAAGGCTATAGAACTTATTTCCGAGTTGGTTACAGAAGTAAGGATAAAAATTAATGAATTCGGTTTGAGCATAACTGCAATGGACCCTGCTAATGTTTCTATGGTTGGGTTTAAAATGCCAAAATCAGCTTTCTCTCAATTTGAGGCTGGAAAGGAAGTTCTTGGAGTTAATTTAGACAGCTTAAAGAGGATATTGAAAAGAGCCGGGACAGGAAGTTCTTTAATCTTGGAGAGCAAAGAGAATATTCTAGAGATTCAGATACAAGATAGAATAAAAAGAAATTTTCTTTTAAGTTTGATAGACATAGATGCAGAAGATATTGATTTTGATACAAAGGCTGGAAGAATGGAATTTACTTCAAAAGTTGAATTGCCTTCTCTAGATTTCATTGATTCGATTGAGGATTGTATAGTGGTTGCCGACGCGTGTTCATTCATAGTAAAAGACGGCAAGTTTATTATTGAAGCTCGTGGTTTAAATTCGGCTAGGTCTGAATTTTCAGGTGATGAGGCTTCCATCCAAGCAGAAAATTCCAAATCAAGATATAGTCTTGAATATTTGCAGAAATTTGCAAAAGGAGCAAAGCTGGTTGAAAAAACACTTATTAATTTTTCTGAAGACCATCCTTTAAAGCTGAGCTTCAAATCTCCTGGAATGGAATTGGCTTTTGTTCTTGCTCCGAGAGTGGAGACTGATGATTGAGGATTAAGTTTTTTGGTTTTATAGTAAAAAGATTTATATA
>CAYHJV010000038.1:0-7958 GCA_964357045.1 Candidatus Woesearchaeota archaeon
TCCGATCTGTTGGCGATTTTGTTGCTCAATCCTCAAAAATAGAGATTGAAGGAGAAGAGAGAGCTATTCCTAAATTTAAGCTGAAAAGAATTGGGAAAATATCTAAGGATGAAGCTATTGATGTGAAAGAAAAATTAAACGGTTCTGGCGTTAGTCGGAAAGATATTTGTAACACTATTGGTATAACCCCAAGACAATTTAGGAGAGTTTTGAATCAGGAATATCCTACTTCATTAGATGTTTTAGAAAATCTGCAAAATTGCTTTTCTGGGACATCTTTACTTCAAATTGTTCCTGTCGTAAGTTATAAGCATAGAAATCTGATTATTCCTGAAACTTTGAGTTCTAATTTTGCTCAGATATTTGGTTACTTTATTGGTGATGGAAATTTTGAAAATAGGGGGCTTGGCTTTAAAGATGCAAAAGTTGAAGTTTTGCAAACTTACAAAACTTTTTTTAAAGAGTTATTTAATATTGATGGAGCAATAAGCAAGGTTAAAGATAAAAATTGTTATGCTCTAGATGTTAATTCTAAAGAGATAAGAGATTTGTTTGCCTTAATGTTGCCTTCTGTTTTAAATGAAGTTGGAAAATCTCCTGTTGAAGTTGTTGGTTCCTTTATTAAAGGATTTTTTGATGCTGAAGGTCATATAAGCAAGAGAAGAGCGTATGTTAGTGCTGTTCAGAAGAATCCCCAAATATTAAGGTATCTTCAATTGTTTTTGCTTAGACTGGGAATTAGAAGCACAATTAAGTTTGATATTGGTTCTAAAAAAATGAATGTTATAAGAATAATTGATAAAGATGTTAAAAAATATCTTCAAATTGGTTTTACAGCTTCAGATAAACAAAATATCTTATTAGATAGAGTTAATGCTCTTGATAAAACCTATTCTTATGAGATTATGCCTGTTAAGAGGCAAGAATTGCGAGAGTTATTGGAAGAATGTGGTTTGAAATATTCTTTGATTATTAAGTCACGGACTAAAGATTATAATTGGGTTAGCAGAAAAGAACTGGAAAACTCTTTTAATGCTTTAATGAATTGTAAAGTTAATGATAGGCAGTTAAAGCAAAAGACAGAATTTATTTTTAAACTTCTTAATGGGTCTATTGTTTTTGAGAAAATAAGGAGAATAGATGTTTCTCCTAATGATGGTCAGATATTTTATGATTTCTCTGTACCTAATACTCAAAATTATATCTCTAATGGATTTATAGTGCATAATTCTACTTATCGTGTTTATTTACGTCGTGGAAAACAAGGAACTCGTGTTGCTAAGATGATTGATGCGCCAAACTTGCCTGAAAATGAAGTCGCATTTTATCTGACTGTTAAAGGTGTTAGAGACGAAGCCGTTGAATAGATTTAAATTACCCTTTTAATACTAGTTGAAATCTCCAATCTTTAGATTGGAGTTACGATAGTGGAGATTATCAACTGTAATCACAAAACAAAAGCAAACTCATCAGAGTTTTGTGATTTATAACTTGTGTTATGACCTTGCTTAAGAAATTATTTAGCGAGAGATTTAACTTTGTATTTAATGCGTTCTTTGCTATTCTTACTTTAGCTATTCCAATTATTCTTTATAGGTTTATTTTTCTTACTACATTTCTTTTGAGTATTGTTGCAATAGTTGGTCTTTACAGGTGGAAATCGTTTACTTCTTCATTTATTTTTATATTTGGTTTGTTATTTGGAGTAACTTCTGAAATTATCGCAATTCATTTTGGAGTCTGGGAATATAGATTTACTAATTTCTTTAATGTTCCTTTATGGCTTTTTATAGTCTGGGGAAATTCAGCCGTTTTTATTTATCAAACTGCTTTAGAGTTTACAAAGATAACTGGAAAGAAATAAGCTTTTATACTCCTTTCCTCTTTTTTGTATATGGTTGATGATGGGCATCCGTTGACATTTAGGCATTATTTTTGGGCTATTGTTCGCATTGCAATGGGACTGATATTTTTATGGGCTTTTTTTGATAAACTTTTAGGACTTGGGTTTGCTACTTGTCGTGATTCTGCTACTGGAGTTGTTAGTTATATGTGTGAGAAGGCTTGGGTAAATGGTGGCTCTCCAACTTATGGTTTCTTGACGTATGGAGTTCATGGTCCCTTTGTTGATTTTTATCACTCTCTTGCGTCTTCATCTGTTGTTGCTTGGTTGTTTATGCTTGGACTTTTGTTTATTGGTTTGACTTTGACTTTTGGTTTGATGATTAGACTTGGGGCTTTATCTGGTTCTTTACTTCTTCTCTTGATGTATCTTGGATTGATTCCTCCAGCTAATCACCCATTTATTGACGACCATATTATTTACTCTTTTGTTATGCTTGGATTTGCTTTTGTCCATACTTGTAAGCATTTAGGGTTTGGAAAATGGTGGACGAGTTTGAGTTTTGTTAAGGATAATTGGATATTGCATTAGATTGATTTAAAGAACTCTAAGATTCTGTTATCTGCCCAAAATTGATTTTCTTTTTGAGTATTTTTTGATATAAAACCTACATGGCCACCATGTTTGGTTTTTAGTTCTATAATATTTTCATTATTTTTGATGTTCAAATTTTCTAAAGTCTTTGCTGGGACTAAAGTGTCATCTTGTGAGTATATTATTAATGTTGGTATTTTAATGAATTTTATTTTGCTTTTTGCACTGCATTTTTCATAGTAATCTTCTGCATTTTTATAGTAGCTTATTGGTGCTTGGAAGATTTCATCAAAATCTCTAATTGTTTTTACTTCTTTTGTTTTTTCATAAATATAAATTTCTGGAAATAATTTAGCTTTTTTCTTTATTAGACTTTTTAATGATTTAAGAATGAAGTAACGATATAATCTGTTTTTTTGGGAGTCGCTTTCCTTTGCTGTTTCTTTCAAATCAACAACAGGGGATATTACTGCCAGAGCTTTTACTTGTTTTGGAAATTTATTTTTCTCTTCTCCAGCCCATTTTAGACAAAGATTTCCTGAAAGAGATGAGCCGATAATAAAAATAGAGTTTATCTTTTCTTTTATTAATTGACTGATTACTTCTTTTAAGTCTTGACTTTGGCCTGCATTGTAGAGTTTTTTTGTTAGTTTCTCTGTGTTTCCGCAGTTTCTTAGATTTAGAGATATTGTGTTGTATCCTCTTCTAAATGCAGTGTTACATATTCTTACAATATATGGCGATTTGCTTGAACCAGTTAGACCATGAATCGCTATTAATGTTTTTGCTTTATTCTTTTTTTTCTGCCATAAGCAATCTCCTGCTATTTGAGAGCCGTCCGATAATTTGAAAAACTTTCTCTCTGTTTTTCTTTTGTTTTTGTTTCTTGAGATTATTCCCCTTATTGTTTGAATATATGTGTTTTTGCTGTATCTTTGTGGAATAAATGGTGTTCTTCCTAGTAAAGATTTTATTTCTTTTAAATTTTCCATGTTTTTGATTTTCATTCTCTCTTGCTCAACTCTCCTCACATGCTCGGAGCATAGTTGTGAGCAAGTCACAACATGCATTAAACTTTGCAGTTTAATAACTCGCTACGGAGTATGAAAACGCCCCTACGAGGAATTGAACCTCGCCCTTATTTTAAATAGGCGTGCTGGGAGTCGAACCCAGGTTAAGACCTCCGCAAGGTCTCGTGCTATCCACTACACTACACGCCTGTTTTAATTTAGCAAGGTTTTTTGGGTTATTTGAACCTATCTCTTTTAACCATTTTTCTATCATTATCTTACCATTGAGATTTATAACCCATTCTCCTTTATAAGGTATAAATCCTATTTTCAAGAACATTTCTTTTACTTGATTAATAAGCTTAGCTGATTTGATAGTTATTGTAATAATTGGATAATTATTTTTTGTTGTAGAAATGTAAGCGCATCCATCTGTATCAAATAATCCTCTTATGAATGCACTATATATTTCTTTATTTTTTGTTTCTAAGACTGCCCGAGGTACCTCGATTCGATGAATTTTTTTTCCTTTTGGTATTTTTAGAACTTTATTTTTAAATTCGCTTATTGCTTTAGAATAACTTTCGAAACCTACTACGCTTGGAAGACGCATTAGTTTGAGATTTATATTATAAATTCTTTTGTATAATGGGAATAAAAAGTTTACCATGTATTTCTCTTCTATTTTATTTGTTTTTACTGAAAAGTAATTTCTTTTCTCTCTTAGGCATCCATCTCCTAAATGCACTCCTATTTCCTCTGCTAGATCTACAGACATCTCTTTTGGAAGGATTATCCCTTTATTTTTATCACTTCTACTAAATATTACTTCTCTGTTATCAAATGTAATCTCTTGATTTGTAAAATAATCTTTATACTTTAATTCTAATTCATTAATTTTTATCTCTCTTCTTTTCATTCTTCCTTGAATTGCTTTTCTTACTAGACTATTTCCATATTTCTTTTGTATAATTGCTATTGTCTTTTTGCCTAATTCTTTTCTCCATAAATAATATTCTTCTTTTCCTAGTTTGTTTTTGAATGAAATTACACTATTTATTCCTCCGATTTTACCCCCTTTTATTTGACCCCAATTATCTGGTTTTTCATCAATGAAATATAATTTTTTTGGGTATTCTTCTATTAAATATCTTGGAATATATTTTTTGTAGTCATATCTCCAATTGTTAATTGTTTTGTAAGGTATATTTATCTTGACTGCTAATTCTTTTAGACTTTCTACATTGTATTTTTCTTGAAGGAAATAAAATATCTCTTTTCTTTCTTTTTTAGCTAGGAGAACTCTCATTTAATTTGTGGTTCTTCTAATTATTTATATCTTTCTATCCGTTAAACTATAGGGGCTTATGTATGGAAGTTTAGAAGGGGTTTTTAAGTTATTGGTTTGGATTGATTTTGTCCAGATTTTGCAAGAAACTAAATTTAGAAATGTTTGTCTAATTCTTTCTTATATGAATGGATTTCGTTTGGTTTGAACCATAATGCAATCTCTCTGTCTGCTGATTCCTGTGAGTCTGAAGCGTGGATAAGATTTCTTAATACTCTTGCTTTTTTATCTGCTATTGCGTAAGATTCAATCATTGCGAAATCGCCTCTGATTGTTCCGGGTGGAGATGATTTTGGTTCTGTTGAGCCGACCATTTTTCTCACTATTTCTATTGCGTGAGGTCCCTCAATTATTATTGCTACTACTGGGCCTTCTCTTAGGAAAGTCATGTTCCAAGATTGTATTTGAGAGCCTAATTGCATTGCATCTTTGTATGGAAATGTTTTTTTGTCTTTTTCATAGCTTGCTTTTGTTTTGTCAAAAACATTTTGTGCCCATTGTTCGTCAAGAAAATAGTGATTTTTTGCTAATTTCTCATCTGGCCAAATCATCTTTATTGCGACTATTTTTAAGCCAGTTTCTTCAAAGCGTGTTATTATTTTTCCAACTAAAGAGCGGGCAACTGAATCGTGTTTTAACAAGACTAATGTTTTTTCTATCATCTTGGTTCATTGTAGATATGTTTTTTAAAGATTACTAATTGGCTTTTTATGTAACTTGAAGATTATCCAAGTAATTATTAGGATTACTAATATTATTGCTCCGTACAATAATATATTGTTTGTTTTAGGTTTTACAGGATTTATTTCTTTAATTGACTGATCTTCTTTGGGTTCTTCTGAAAGAGTTGATGCTCTATAATTTGGCTCTATCCAGATAATATTCGGATGTTCTATAAGAGTTTCCGCTATTTCTTTTTCTTTTCCCTCTTCTACTTGGACGCGGGCAAATTTGAGAGACTCATCCCAATAATCTACAGTCATGCATTGATTTGAAGTTGTTGATTCTTCTCCAGGTCCGGAGGTTCCTACTGTGAAACATTGTTCTATTGATGGGATTATTTCTAATGAGTATTCTGATAATATATCATTTGCTTTTTCTCTTGTTGTGTCTTGGTCAAATGAAACTATTATTACTCCATTTAATGTGTTGGGGCTGTCAAATGCATTTAGCATTCTTTCTAAGTCTTGGGCAATTACTGGGAAAATTAATAATATTCCCAATATAAGAAATACTGGAACTTTCATACCCTTTTTTAGATTGACTTATATTTAAATGGTTCTTGGAGTCGTTGTTAGGTATAATTAAATAATCTATTTTCAGTTTTCTTTTATGGATTTGCCTGATGTTATTGAACTTGCTAAGAATACTGAAATATGTCGTATGTGTAAGAATGTGGTTGTTGGAAAAGGTAATCTTTCTGCTCCTATAATGTTTATAGGAGAATCTCCGGGTCGCAACGAGGATGAGCAAGGCTTGCCTTTTGTTGGTGCTGCTGGTAAAAATCTGGATAAATTACTTGAGAAAGTAGGTTTGAGTATGAATGATGTTTATATTGCGAATATTCTGAAGTGCAGACCTCCTGAAAATCGGGTGCCCCTAAATGAAGAAATTAAGGCACATACTCCTTGGCTTTTGAAACAAATTGAAGATATAAATCCTAAAGTTGTTTGTTCTCTTGGTAATTACGCTACTAAATTTTTTCTTTCTGGATGTGATGTGGATTTGATGGATAAACAACCTGGTATTACTTCTGTTCATGGAAAAGTGAGAATGATTGAGTTACATGGACGAAGTGTTAAGTTAATTCCTTTGTTCCATCCTGCAGCTATAATATATAATAGAAGCTTGCTTGGTGAATGGGAGAAAGATATTGTTATTGTTAAGAAAGAGATTGGGCAGAAGACTTTGATTTAGAAAAGGTTTATATCTTCGGCTTTTATATATTTTTTATGGATAAGAGGTTGCATTTTTTATTTGGTTTAGGTGCGGTGCTTATTATTTTTGCTTTTGGTATTTTTATTTTTAATTTACAAGATGTTTTTTTAGCTCCTGCTTCTATGAATGTTGTTGATACTTTTAATACTTCTGAAACTGCCAGTTATGATGGAGCTTCTGCTGGGCAGACAGTTTATGCTTTGAATGGTGCTTCTGGTTTTGCTTTTGATTTTACGGGAGATGGAGTTGAAGATTTGCTTTCTTTTAATGGCGATAGGGCTCTTTTAATTGATGGAGCTTCGGATATGACTCTTTACTATTCTGATGGCTCTGGAGGAAGTGGCCGTGAAAATGCTCTTGTTGTTAAAGTTGGAGATGGAAGATATGTTTTAGTCAAATCTGCTCGGCGTTCTTGCGGTTCTGCTTCTTGTCCGTATGCAGATTCAAAAGATATTGCAGTTATTTCATTGAGTGCTTGGTCTACACCCACTGTTTCCTATTCTATTGGAGCTCTTGCTGCTCAATTTCCATTTGCTCCTCCCGGAACTTTGAGTGCTACGTCGCCTTCACTTGATAAGATTACTGCTTTTGATGTGGATTTAGATCTTGGAGAATCAACTATTATTTTTGGAACTGACTCTTTAGGTACGCAACTTAATGCTTACTACTTGGGTGTTAATTCTGGAGGTACTGTTATTATTCAGCCTTATTCAAGTCCTCCATGTTTTGCTGGGACTATTATTCCTGGAACAACGACTTGTGAAAGAGGGCCGAACCTTTATGCAGTAGCTCTTGAAAGGACTGATTCAAATAGCAATGGAGTTGGTATTTATGACAATCTTTTATTTAGTCAGCAGATTATTCGTATGGGTCCAAATACGGTTATGACTCCTCTTGCTTCTTTGAGTTCTTTTAATGGGCAGAATGTTCCTGTTGTTGGTGGGGGGACATATACTCTTTATTCAACACCTCTTTTAGGGAATCAGTATAATGTTTTTGCCGTTGTTGATAGAGAAGCTTTGAGTCCAGAGGGAGTTATTCAAAAACATAATTATTGGCTTTATGTTTTATATTCTGGGCGAGTTATTGCTTTTAAGTTTAGTCTTGATGAGTCTGGTGCTATCGTGCTCTTTCCACAATGGGCAACTCCGGTTTCTGGTTTAAGTGAAATGAGTATTGGAAAACTGAAAGGTTTTAGTGAGCCAGTTATTTTTTCAGGAAATTC
>CAYHJV010000039.1:0-7921 GCA_964357045.1 Candidatus Woesearchaeota archaeon
TAATCCCGGTGGTGGGTTTGCAGTCGGCGGCCCCTCTAAAAAACTGAACAAAGGTTTCCCCTTAATATCATGAACTGCTCTCTCAATTTCCTTTTCATTCTTTTTCCAAACCTTCCTTGCTTCGTCTTCAACGGATTTGAAATCGTACATGAAATATTAAAAAGAATCCAACTTTTAAAGGTTATTTATTGGGAGAAACTCTTCAAAACTTCTTCTTCCAAAAAATGCAGCTTTCCAGGAATTATGATACAATAAGGTTTTTGCACTTCTCTGCCCTCTAAATTTCCAATTTTTTCATATATAATTTCACTTTGGCCCATCCCCAGTCTCGAACAAACCACAATTTTATCTATTTTGACTTTTTCTAATCTATCTAATGCTTCACCAAAATCAAGGCCAATATCCACGAGTAATAAAGTATGCGCATTAATTTTCTGATTATCTTTGATTACTTCAGTAAAACTATCTGCCTCGTGTTTTGGGATACTAGCTATTTTTCCAAATTTGTACAATTGTAATCCTGTTTCGGCAACAGCGTCTATAATAGAAGCGGCATGAATGACCTTGCATCTTACACCAGACAATTTAGCTTCTTGAACTAGAGTTATATGGGTTGTCGCAACTAGTGGGCTTCCATAAACAAGCAAGGCAACATCCTGTTTTTTGGCCTCATCAACAATTCTTAAAGATTCAACGAATTCCCTATCTACAATAGTAATTTTTTTTTCAATTATTTTCTCTAATCCTTCAACAAAATAGGGAAGATCAACAGTGTAACTTTCTAAGTAAACTTTTTTGCATTGTTGAACTACCTTTAATCCATATGCGGAAATTCCATCAATGTTGAGGCCGAGTCCAATTAAGTATAACATGAATTAAAGAAAAAATGAGAGGTTTTAAAGGTTGTCTATTCAGTAGAATTATAAGATGCCTTTGCGGCAAAAGGTCTATAAGCCAAATTTAACTCTATAATCTTTCTCGATAAATTACCATTAATATCATAATCATCACATATTTTTTTGGCCCTGTCTAGATACTCTACGGCTTTGTTATACTTACTCTTGCGGAACTCTTTTTCTGCTTCCATTAAAAGACCCTCAATTTTACTTTTGTTATTATGCTCCCCTATAGAAAAAACATATTTAAGAGTGTCTTTAAAACTCATCCAATTAAAAAAATAAATACACTATATAAATTTTATTTAGTTTTCTTCCTTTTTTTCAAACTTCTGCTAGTAACAATCGCTATAAAGAAAAAACTGAATAAGATGATATCATTTCCAATTATCAGTCCGATAAATCCAATAATCAAACTAATAATTATAATCAACCTGAACCATTTTTGTCCAACAGTTAGTTCTTCTTTAGTAATTTTGGCCAGCCAGTTTCCGATGGGAATTCCTAGAATCAGCATAACAATTCCAATGATAAGATTTAATATTTCCGTCATGAATTAAATAAAGAAAAAGAGTTTTTATATCTTGTTTAAAGTTAATAAAAACCTAGTTAAAGTTAAGAAAAAAGAGATTTAATTTTCTGTTTGAAGGGAATGTTATTTTGTTCCTCATTCAACTTTTTGAAATATTCGATAGATCTTTCAGGAGATTCCCAGCATTCAAAATATTCTCTATCTGGTTTGAATATTAATATTGGTCTTTCATTATATTCTAATATGTAATTAGCAAGTAGCCTGCCAGTTCTTCCATTACCATCGACAAAAGGATGAATTCTTTGAAATTCCCTATGGGTAACCGCTGCAGTTGATATAGGGTCTCTTTTATGAATCAAATATCTATTCATTTTTCCATGAAATACTTTCATTAAAAGAGGAACATCTCCGTATCCTGGAGCAACGTAATTTCCTGCTTTAACATTGGTTCTGTTATATTTATTCCTGAATGAACCAATGAGAAATTGAGGTATAACTCTATCAGTCTTTTTTTCAATTTGTTCTTCAATTATTAATTTTTGTGTATTAAGAATGTCATCTAATTTTAAAAGCTCCTTATTTCGTGCCTTTTCCCTTAAAAGCTTCCAAGCAAAATCATGTCCAAAAGTAGATTCACTGTATAAAGGATAATCTATGCTCGTGATACCCTCTATGGCGTTGCTAGATTGAATAAATTTCTTTTCTCTTTCTGATAGGCTGCGATTAATATTTTTTGTCATTACTAAAAAGTGATTAACTAGTTTATAAAGATTTCTCATTTCATACGCGAGTTTGTAAAGAACTGTTCCACCAGCTTTCCCGTCCTACCATTTCCATTTGAGAAAGGGTGTATTGTTGTAAGTAATCGTCTTGAATTAGCAGCCATTTCTGTAGGATACATATCAGATTTTATAGCCAAAGAATTATATCTCATCCAAGCCTCCATTAACCCTGGGACTTCTGATGCTAACGGGTAACTTGGTCCGGAATCTCCAACCCCCACATTTCTTCCGTTACCCATACCTCTTATCCCTATTTCATACCCCGGTTCTCCTAATGAAACTCTCGTATTAATTTCTAATAAATCAACATAACTTAACTCTTTTTTCCCACTTACAACAAGCTCATTCACATAAGAAGCAGCATCTTCAAATGCTCTTAAAGATTCTTTTGATTTTTTCAGGGTTCTGCTTGAGGAACCAGAAAATTTCCAAGTTGGGGGCATACTCTCGGTTATTAAATCATCTAGAGCTTGCATGGTAGAAGCACCCTCATCCATTAATGCAGAAGATGTCAAAGCTCCAGGTGGTGCACCAGCAATATCCTCTGCAATCCCCGCGGCAATTTCATTGAAAGTAGCTGGACTAGCAACAGCCCATCCGATCATTGAGGGAATAGCAGCAATAGAGACACTTCCTAAAAAAATTGTTGCACCTAATCCGGCTCCAATCGCACTTGCTCTTTTGTCTTCCTTGCTATCATACCTATGTTCAATAGCCTGTTCTGGAGCATTCCCAGTCGGATCCACGAACTTCAAAGGATTATTCTGCGTGTAAGCATATCTATTCAAACTAGGTGGGTCTGCAATATTTCCACGCAAGACGTCAGCTTGAATGAATCTTCCTAAATCCGGATTATAATAACGAGCCCCATAATAATACAAACCTGTTTCATCATCCAATTCTTTTCCGGTGTATTTGTAATTGTTGCCGCTCGTTCCAGAAGAATCAGTTTCTCCAAACGCATAAAATTCATTTTCCTGCTCTTCTAAATTTCCATTAACGACTTTTCTGTTTGAGCCTAAATGGTCTTGAACATAGAATTCTGTTTCGTCCGGCGTTTCAGAATTTTTTGTTGCTAAAAGTGTGCCGGCGTAAATGTAAGTTTTCTTTGTTATTCCGCCGGTATCCATAGAACTTGTTCTTATAGATGCATATTGCTGCTCGTCGAAGTAAGGGGGGATTTCAGTATTCAAACCAATTTTATCATTGACATTTTTTATCGCATTTCCAATGTTGTTATGAATCCCGGAGATTAATAATAAACTTACAATTAAAAATATAAATATTAAAGCTAAGATTTGTTTTGTGTTTTTCATATCTCTTTTTCCAACAAATAGAACATAACAAATTTTATAAAGTTTGTTGAAGTCTCTTGACAATATAGAAAAGAGGGTTTATGAAAAAAAGTAATAAAGTTATTTTGTCGCTAGTAATTTTACTAATAAATGTTCTATTTCTTGCCCACCAAATTTCTGCAGATGTTGCTCATGAATTGAAAACCTGCATTGATTCCGACGGAAAAGCAAATTTTTATACCTCAGGTAATGCTAAATATTGGCTTACAAATTATAACAATAATCCCGTTGTTAGATATGACCGATGCATGGCTGGAATGATTGCACGAGATTATTATTGTCCTCCTCTTATAACTCAAGTAGAAGTAGATGCATTTGAAGACGCTAGCTATAAAGAAAATTCTGGCGAAAAAGATATTGTATTAACAAGCAGCGCAATTACTGGCAGAACAATAGATGATGCTAGTAGGGTGGGAAATTATTTAGAACATCAATGTCCTCTCTCCTGTCTGAATGGAAGATGCATCGATGAAAACCCCGCTATAGATTTGTTTGCAGATTATTCTCCGACTCTTTATGGATACCTCCAGTTTTATGATGTTGTTTCAATAAATTGTCAGACAACTTCCGTAAATGATGTTAATGATATTATTTTAACGGTAAAAGGTTATGACGCTTTTAATCAACTAATTATTAACCACCAGGAAAATTTTGATTGTAGCGGTGCTATTTGCGGTGTGCAAGAATGGATCAATAAAGATTCTACAGAATTCCAAGATTTTGAAAAAACAATTCCAGGAAGATATGAAATAACTTGCAGTGCTCACGATGGAAGGGGAAATTTAAACACTAAAACAAAAAACTTCACTACAAAATGTGATACTGTTTGTGAGGACACAGCTCCCCCATTCATAGAAGAATTTTCATTGACAGAATTTTCCAATGATTTTGTTTGGGTTAATTTTAAGGCTTTAGATGCTGTTTCTGGAACTGATTTTATGACTTTGGGTGTTGAGAATAAACCCCAAGGAAGCAATACTTGGAATGTTGTTAGTGATGAAGCATTTAGGTGTACTGCAGAAGGATGTTTAAGATATAAAATTTTTAAAGGAAATGGAGATTGGAGAGCAAATGTTCAAGTCTCTGACAAAGAGGGAAATACAGCAAGTCAGGGAACGCAAGATACTATGGCGCAATCAACGGGGGTAATAGAACCTCCTCCGACAGCCACTGTTACACCATTGCCTCAAGACATACCTTTACAACCAGTTGAAGAAATAACAAAACCCAATGCAACAAAACCTAATACGACAACATCAAGTCCCTCAACAACACAACCTGCAACTATAACAGAATCGGGCGCCACAACAACCCCTCAATCTGGGGGGCCTACACTTGATGAAGAGCCTGTTGTTAAAGTGCCTAGTAAAATTAGAACAAGTGGAAAGTCTGTAGATGAAACACAAGATGGTATTGAGGGAACAGCTGCTGAAGAAACCATATTAGATAAAATATTAAATTTCATAAAAGGTATGTTTTAAATGAAAAAAATAATCTATATAACAAGCTTATTGTTTTTACTAGTAATCCTTAATACATTTTCTATTTCAGCTGTTTCAGAAGATCCTGTTGATGTGGGGGCTAGAGTAAAAGAAGCCCAAGGAGCCTTAAATGTACAAGGTTTCGATTCTGCGAAGGCTGTAGGGACGGGATTTTCTGATTCCGTAAATCCATACACTGGAGCTTTAAGTATTACACAAACAGACGTTGTTGTCCCCGGAAGAAATGGAATGGATATTGTTTTAACAAGATCTTACAGCAGCAATATTTTTGCTAATATCAACAGTTTTGGCGGTGGGGGTAGTTTTGCATGTGATTCTGGCAATTCAAAAGCCGTCAATGATATTGTTTGTGATGACTGCTTGCTTCCTCAAACCTTGCCTTATGGAAACTCCCAGAATTTTAGAGTATGGGATTCTTCTTCTGGGAATTTTGATTCTGCTTCAGGAAATAGGAATATGCATAGATGTTCTACAGCCAATGACGGACACGATTCTTCAAGTTTCATAAGAGCCAAATACTTAGGAAGAGGATGGTCTCTAAATTATATGGAATCAAAGTTTAAAGACCCAACTCCTGTGGTTTTGGAAGGAGTTGTAGATCCTTATGAATTTGTCTCTGCAAGAGGAATAAATTCCATAAGTATAAATTTATTTGGGAATGAAGAATCCTTAATACTTCCTGGTACATTTAATGAAAACAACAAATGGACTAAAGACCTTGCCTATGAGGGGTTCACTGGTGGTTTAGGTTATGCTCCGATAAAAACACTTTCCCTTGCAGAACCATATTACAGCTCCGATGGATATAATTTTGTAGCTTACACAGATGATTTTTCACCCGTAGCAGTTGCGCATGGAAATAATGATAAAGACCAACTTGCAGTTTACTTCGGCAAAGACGGAAGAACCTATTCTTTTAATCATTATGTGCCTTTCTGCGGAAAGTTTGATGATGTTCCTGTTGATACAGGAGTTTGTAATGACCTTTTAAGAGAAGGATATGATATTAATGAAAGAAACAACATTTTCAACTGGGCTGAGAATGTTTATGTTGGTTCATATTTAGGTAGCTTCCAAGATAGTTTTGGAAATGGAATTGCTATAAATCATTACGGTATGGAGGGCGGGACAGCCACTCCAACTCCGTTTATTAATTGCATAACAACATCTGGTTTAGGGGATTCCAACTGTGGAAGCATAGGGCAGACAAAATTCCACTACATAAATGATCCTCTTGATAGTGATTATGATTCTAGTTATCCTACTTCAGGCATTGTTAATAGTGGAGACTTAAAGATTGACTCAAGATTATCTTATATAAGATTCATGGGACTCAAAGGAGTCTATCTTTATCAAGTGTATCAATACCAAGACTTTGGCAATCTATGGAAAACTTGGACAGCTACAGACTATCTAGACCCTATTGGATCAAAAATTAACGAAACTCTGTATGAGTATAATTACAATTATCAAACTCAGGAATTAATCAGTGTACTCTTACCGACTGGAGCTATGATAGAATATGAATATGCATGGACGGAAAACCTGCCTTCTATAGATGCTGTAAGAGGATATAAAAATCCAATAGATTATGAAATGCCTAGAAGAGTCATCGTTGAAAGAAGAGTAACAGGGGGAGGGGCTTGCAGCGATACTTCAACTCCTTTCTTTGATTCTATAAAAGATGACACCTGTGTCTGGAAATACGAGTACAGAGCAATTGGAACCCTTCCAAATATACATATGCAGACAACCGTTGTTGACCCCTTCGGCGATGAAACAGTCTATAAAATTTATCCTGCAACAACCCCAACTTTAAATTATAGATGATAGAAAAATGAAAAGAGAAAATATTTTGACGCTAAGTTTTATTTTGATAATGTTAATAGGAACTGCAATTCCTTTTGTTGAAGCAGTTCAACCTCTTACACATATATATGGCGAGGATTTATCTTTTAGATCTGGACTTGCTTTCAGTGTTTGCCAATGTAAAGGGGAGTGTGTTGCCGATAGTCCATGCGAACAAGCCACTGGAATTTTGTTAAGCAGAGAAAATAGTGTCTGGAGCACGAGATATCCTTTCAAAGATCCAAGCATTGCTTGCGATGGTCTTAATCCTGTCTGCTCAAATTATGGGGATGTAATAGACCAGGCGGTTGGATTAAAAGCAAAAATAGTAAGAACTTTTCCAACAGAAGATAATGACTATAATTACGGAGAAATTTCTTACAATGTGGCATTGATTCCATACTTGCAGGCAAAAGAAAACCTCGTTTATGACGAACATGATGGTGATTATAAAACATATGGAACATTCTATGAATACGATGCTTACATGAATCCAAAAAAAGTTTATTCGTTAGGGTACACAAAAATGGAGGGTCCAAAAAATAGTGAATTTACAGGAGACACCATTGCAAAAGCTTACGAGTCAAGACTTATTGGGAATCCAGCAACCCCTACTACAACTTTAGGGATTAATACAAAGTATACAAACCTGCAGGGGGCTTCCTCTTATTCAGAAGCTTATCCTCAGGATACAATTATTACAGAGACAGAATACTGGCATGATTTTGAAAGAGCAAATTATGATGATTGGTCTACTATAGGCCTTATGGGGCTTCCCGTCCCTCATAATTTGCTAGGCAATCTTCCTTACGGAAATTACGAATTTTATGGATGGACAAACCTTCCACATGTAACGAAAGTTAAAGATGCGTATGGCAGAACAATATCGCAAACAGATGTATTTTATGAGAGAAACCCAGGCAATTTCTTGAGCTGTGATACAGGCCAAAATCCCCAATATGCTAATTGTTGGTATGATGCACCTATTGTTCCGGATGGGTATTAC
>CAYHJV010000040.1:0-7841 GCA_964357045.1 Candidatus Woesearchaeota archaeon
CCTTGGAATCTTCAGCTCCTTTTCCAGTCATTGCAGTCATAGCAATTTGCTTTAAAATTTCAGTGTCGTCTGGGGTGACTTTCACACAAATTTCCTTAAGAATTTCCTGACTTTTTTCAGCGGCGATTCTGTAGCCCTTTGTTATAACGGTAGGGTGAATTTTTCTGTCAAGAAGTTTTTCAGCGTTTTCTAAAAGCCTTCCAGCAATCATGACTGCTGTTGTTGTCCCGTCGCCAACTTCACTTTCCTGTGTCTTGGCAATCTCAACCATCATTTTCGCAGCAGGATGTTCAATTTGCATTTCTTCTAGTATAGTTACACCGTCGTTTGTAACAATAATATCATTAGTTGGGGAAACTAACATCTTATCCATTCCTTTGGGCCCAAGAGTTGTCTTAACTATCTCAGCCACCATCTTAGCAGCCATAATGTTATTTCTCTGTGCATCCTTTCCTAAAAGTCTCTGCACATCTTCAGGAAATAGAACTACTGGTTTTTCTGACATTTTTATTTATCTCCAATTAATTTTTTGGCTTCATCAATATTTTTTATTTCCTTATCTATTTTATGTTGCTTAATCTTTCCCATGTAAACATCAAATTGTTTTTGAGCTTCTTCTATAGCAAAAGAATCCACTGAATTTGAATTAAAACGGCTATAAGTTATTTGATTATCTTTATCGGTTATAACTACGTAATCAACATTGATTTTATCACCATCACTATCGTGATAATCTTTGTAAATAATTATCCTGCTGTCTTTTTTAATTACGGTAAGCTCGTTAAAGGCGTCTAATCCTACAAGGTAAGCATTAAAGATTAGAGTTTCTCCATCTATGAAATATTTACCCGCATATTGTTCTTCATAATTTCCACATCCAATAGAACCAGCTATGACCAACGGAGCTAATCCTTTAGCTATTTTACCTTTGTTTTTTGAAATAAAATCCTTTATCGTGTTCATTTTTCTTTAATTTTTAAAGATCACATAATTTCCGCAAGCAACCATACAAATTCCTCATTTTCAAGGTATTTAAAATTTGTTGTGGTAAAATAAGGATTACCAGAAAGGAAAGATTTATAATATGATATAATTACCCAGTGATAACAAATAGGGAAAAACTAAAATGGTAAAATCAGTTGATGATAGATTTGATAATGATTCTTGGAGAATGAAAGCAGTAAAAGGAGTTGGAAAAGGAGCCTGGTGGTTAACTAAGAATAGTATAAAATATCTTGTAGAAAAACCAATTGAAGCTACTTGGAATGGTTACCAAAACAGAAAGTTTGATGTTTTACCTCAGGAAATTGTTGCAGTTCTCAATCATAATTATGAATTTCTAAAAGATGAGGCTGCTTTTTATGAAATAATGGGAATGATATCTCTTGGTTATGATGCATTGAAGATTTACAAAGAAAAACCAGAATTATTTGCGAAAGGAGCAAAAGTTTTGGGTCCGAGAGGAAGAAAATATTTCAAATGGTTTGGTCAGAAACCTATCAGAATAGAAACAGATGCAATAACAATTGATCCTCCTCCAACAGAAGAGACGGCTATTTTCAAAGGCTACCCTTTATCTTTTTTAATTGACACAAAAATAAAATACAAAAAACATCCAATCCTTTTTCCTTATCTATCTGGGGGAAAACTATTTAGAAACAATGAGGATTGGCAAGATGAACTACATAAAAATATAGTAGCTGAAGCAGAAGATATTATCCACAATCACTTTCAAATTTACCAAAAATTTCCAGAAGTTCTTAAGAAAGTAAGTGATTCCCATATCAAAAGGAAAAAAGATGAGTTATTGCAAGAATATGGGGTTGATGTGGAGATAAAAGTTAATAAATTCAGGCCTTCGCCGGACCAAAAAGAAATTATATCTCAAATGCTCACTAATGAATTAGCAAGTTCTGTTGATACACTTAATTTAAATTATTCTGGAACACAAAGAATCCCTTCTTATCGAAGGGAAGTTTCTGAGAATAATCCAGAAAATGTAGATTAAAAACAAAACATTTATAAATCAATGTAACTGAGAAATGACTACATGACAACAATTACTAAGGAAGGGCATAAAGTTGGAATTTTACGTTCAATAGGTGAAGCAGTAAAAATTGGAGGAACCAGAGTTAGCGCTAAAACAGCTTGTGCCGCTGGTTTACTTTTACTTCCTGCAGCGGTGGTAACTAAGACAGCTATAGAAGCGGTTCCTTATGTTGTGAATAGAGTGATTGATAACACAGTTAGATATGCAACTCTTGGTTATGACCAGGCAAAACCTTTTGTAGAAAATCTTAAACCAATGGGTAGCACTACATTAGAAGGTTTAGTTGCAGGATTAACTGGCTTAGCTATAACTGGTGGTATTGTATATGGAGCTCTTAAACTTTACAGGGGCGGTCAAAATATCGGCCAGCAAGCAAAAACTGAAGCAGCTCAGGCTTACCAAGAAGGAGAATCACGAAGACAAATTGACAATCAAGTTAGAGTTGCTGGATACAATGCAGACGCTCAAGTGCAAATTCATAAGATAAATGAAAAAGCCAAAAAAAGAACAGGTGCCATCCAATAAATAGACTTCAAAATGAAAAATATAACATCAAATCTTAATTCTGGAAATAATTCTCCTAAATTTAATTCTAACGACCCTAAAAATCTTCCTTTGCCTCAAGATGGTAAAGGCACAGAAAATTCAAAGTTATATAGCCAATATTCGTCTCTTCAAGGACAAGAAAGAGAGAAGATGATTGAATCTCTTAGAATAATTGCTCAGAAAGATCCAATTCATACAAAATCAGAAGGCGCGAGATATGTCTTAAGAGAATCTTTCAATGCAACAGTTTACAGATAATAATATTTGATTCTTAATTATAAAACCCCTCATTCCCCCACATAAATCTTTATAAGTTTCTTGTGTATTGATGATATAACATGTCTAACATTCTGGTTTCAGACATAATGACGCGGGATCCGGTTGTGATAAAACCAAACGCATCTCTCTTGGACTGCGCCACAGTCATGGTCAAGAAAAAACTCGGTAGTTTACTTCTAGTAGACAACAAAAAACTTGTCGGAATAATTTCAAGAAAAGATATTCTTTGGGCGCTGGTGAAAAAATCGAAACAGGATTTATCCAAAATTAAAGCAATTGACATCTCTCCAAGAAAAATAGCTACCGTAAAGCCTTCCTCAACAGTTAAAGAAGCTCTGTCAAAAATGAACAAGTTCAAGTTTCAAACTTTACCAGTCATAAATGAAGGGGGACTAGTCGGATTAGTAACTGTCAGAGATATTCTAAATTTCCACCCGGAACTTTACCCAGAATTAGAAGAGTTCACTAGTATAAGAGAAGAATCAGAAAAAATTAAGCGTTTTAAAAAAGCAAAAACAGAACAGCGTGAGGGTTATTGCGAAGAATGTGGAAACTTTGATTTGCTTTATATGGTGCACGGAAATTTAATATGTGAAAGCTGCAGGGATAAGATTTAGGCAAAATCTGGAACCTTGTCAAGAAGATTTTTTATTTCTCTCATTTTATCTCTAAGTTTTTCCTTTATTTCTCCTTGAGGCATACTACCCATCAAAATTCTGATTTCTTCCGAAACTATAGAAGAATTATAAGCTACTCTTCTGGATTTTAAGTCGTCCCTGCGACTCTCGTCTAACTGAAAATAAGATCGGCCATTCAATGCATAAAGAGGTTCTAGATATTCATTCAATATCCTATCCAACTCTACACTTGGATGCTCTCTTCTCTTATTATCAATATTCATCACCTCATTTATATGAAATCCTTTAAAAATTTATCCTTACAAAAATATTTAAATAACATCATTCTCTTATTAAAAAAGAGGTAGAAGAAATGCCAAGGCTGGAATTTAAAAATTCTGCTAATGTCATTTAAAAAGTAAAATGCCAAGTGGTGAAGTAGAAACAATTTTCTCAAGTAAAATAAAGTATTCAGGAGTTTTCCTATTCAAAAATTTCTATCAGTTCTGCTACGAATGGCTGGCACAAGAACTCGGCTTTAATTTATTAGAAGACGAATACTCTGAAAAAATAACCGGAGACTCAAAAAACATTGACGTGAAATGGACTGGAACTAAAGCTGCAACAGATTATTTTAGATTTAAGGTTGCCGTTAAATTCAAGATAACTAATTTAACAAATATTGAAGTTGTTCAGGACAATATGAAACTAAAAACAAATAAAGGGGATGTCAGCGTCACAATAAAAGGCGATTTGGAAAGAGACTATCAAGGCCAATATGATGAAACGGCATTCAGAAAGTTCATGCGGTCAATTTATGAGAAATGGGTAATACAATCCAGGATAAAAGAGTACGAAGACAAACTTGTAAATCAATGTGATGACTTTTTATCGCAGTCAAAAGCCTACCTTGACTTAGAAGGAAGAAAAAGTTAATTAATTTGTTGAATCTATTTCATTAATTACTTCATATACTCTTGGTTTACCAGCCATTTTTTTCCCATCAATCTCGCTCAAGTTATAGGTAACCATTTTTGTTCCTACAGAAAGCAAAGAAGTACTTGTTTCTGGACTGAGCGTTACAAGACTCCCTCCATTAATTAGAGAATCAAATTTTTCTACACTTCCATATAAACCATTAAATTCCCTTGCTTCGCCATCAACCAACAAACAAAAATTATAACTATTTCCTCCCTCATTATAACCTTCTCCCATTACCTCCCCGTAAATTGACGGATTATTTGAGATGTCTTTGTCTATACAGCCAACTAAAGAAGAGGCAGCCCCCAAATAAATTCCAGAAACAATATCTTTTAACTTCATAGGTTCAAAATAAATTTTATCTTTATAAATATTTATGCAATTTTCAGCAACCGAAATCCTTAAATACAAATTCGTTCTAATTCCTGCATGAAAAAGATTTTTCTACTAACATTTTTGGTGATGGTATTTAGCACAATTTCTTTTGCTTCTGCACTAGATTTAAACATTGAAAAAATAAGCGGTAATGAAGTCATGATAGCAGGCGTAAATCAGCCAGTTTTGTTTGAGCTGGAGATAAAAAACCTTGGAGCAGATACAAATGTTGAGTTCTATAATCTTGTTGGCTTCAGAATGCTTCCTTCAGGTTTCGTTTCAATAAAATCACAAGAAACAAAGATTATTACTTTGCAGGTTTCTCCATTGGGGGATTTCGATCACATTGGTTTTTACACTTTTACATATTTTATAAGAGATGAGAACGATGTGGAAATTGAGAAAGAGCTGACTTTCAAAAGATTAGAAATGGAAGACGCACTTGAAATAGGTGCTGATGAATTTAATCCAGAATCAAGTTCAATAAAAGTTTTTGTGAGGAACAAAGAAAATTTTGATTTCGGCACAATGAACGCAAAATTTTCATCGCTGTTCTTTAATGTTGAAGATTCCTTTGAGTTAGGGCCTAAAGAAAGAAGAAGTGTTTCGGTTTCTCTTAATAAAGAAGATTTCAATAGATTGCTTGCAGGTTTTTACACAATGGATGTTGATTTAAAAGCAGACGAAGCAGAAGCAAACTTAGCAACCTCAATAAGATTTGTTGAAAAAGACATTATAAAAACAGAAGAAGATAGCTCCGGATTTATTGTAAACACAAAAGTAACTAAGAAAACAAATGAAGGAAATATTCAGACTTATTCCCAAATTTCAGTCAAGAAAAATATAATTTCAAGATTATTTACAACTTTCAATTCAGAACCAGATGTTGTCGAAAGAAATGGATTGGGCATAACTTACACTTGGACAAAATATCTAAACCCTGGAGAAACTCTTGAAACTCGAGTCAGGACAAATTGGACTTTCCCATTAATTATAGTTCTTATAATTGTCGGCGTCGTGGCTCTTGCCAAAAGATCTCAAAAAACACCTCTTCTACTAAAAAAAAGAGTTAATTTCGTAAGGGCAAAGGGCGGTGAGTTTGCATTAAAAGTTACTTTATATGTAAGGGCCAGAGAATTTGTGGAGAAAGTTCAGATAATAGAAAGACTTCCTCCTTTAGTAAGTCTTTATGAAAAATTCGGTCCTGAAAAACCAACAAAAGTTGATGAGAAGAACAAGAGAGTTGAATGGTTCTTTGATCATCTTGAAGCCGGTGAGGTAAGATTGATGAGTTATGTAATATATTCTAAGGTAGGAGTCTTCGGAAAGTTCGCTCTCCCATCGATGAGGGGAATTTATGAGCAGAATGGCCAAGCACGTGAAGCCGAATCCAATAAGGCCTTTTTCGTGACAGAGCAGAGGGGAGCTGGAGAGGTTGAGTGATTTAGTATTGTAGATTTCATTTTAATTCTAAAAACGAAAGATTTATATATAACTTTATATTATACTTTATATAATTAAATATATAACTTACAAACAAAATGAAAAGTTTAACAAGAACAAGGACCGTTGGGGGTTCTTTGGTTATAACTATACCTGCAGAAATTGTAAAAAGTGAAATGCTTAGGGAAAATGAATTAGTCGAAGTAGAAGTTAGAAAACCAAAAAAAGATTTTTTCGGGACCCTTAGAGGGATTGGCTCCTTTACAAAAGAAGATGAATTAAAGGGCCAATTAGAATAATTTTAACATGAAATATATTGTGGACTCTTACGCTTGGATAGAATATTTAGATGGGAGCGCGATGGGTGAAAAAGTAAAAAAGATTTTAGAAGGTGATAATGAAATTTTTTCTTTGAACTTAACAATTTCTGAAGTCATAAGCAGAGTTAAGCGGAAAAATGGAAATATAGACATTGCATATTCTGCTATAAATTTCATATCTAAAGTTGCTGAGATAACTCCCGAAACAGCAAAAAAAGCAGGAGAATTCCATGGGGAAATAAGAAAAAAGATAAAAGACTTTGGTTTAGTTGATGCTTTAATATTGACTCTTGCAAGAGAATTAAATGCTAAAGTTGTTACGGGCGATGAACACTTTAGAGGTTTTAAAGAAGCCGTTTTTATCAAGTAACCAATCAACCAATGTGTTTAAAGTTTTTTATGATGATATTGGGGTGGAGGGGTAAGGAAGAGGGGGAGTGAGGGTTGGGATAAATTAAGGTTTATTTTTCTCTAGAATTCTTGACTTGAATAAAATTTTTCTCAACAATTTGGGAGTAAGAGGAAGGACAAATAATGCTATCAAAATTAAAAACATAACAATGCTAAAGTATACAATGTTGTGAGTTCTCATATATGCCATAGACAAGAAATATGCTATAAACATGATTAGCCAATAGGCAATAATCAAGTTAGCAAATTCCCACCTAGTTCTTTCTATTTTTTCATGGTCTTGTCTAGACAGCACCACCAAATTATCTGTGTTATAATTAAGCTTGTCTCCATCAACATGGTGAACTATTTCATTTTGGTTTAATTTTCCCCGAAGAATGTGCTTTTCCACCTGTGTTCTATGAACGAGTTTTTTAGAATCCTTCCAGATAGGATAGCCCTTCTCATCCAATTCCATATCGCTATATTTGGGATTCTTTTTGTGATAATAAAATTTATTTTTCATTTTTTAATAGCCTAAAAAGCGATTGATATTTTTCTTTTATCTCTTTTCTTAGTTTTCTTATACTAACCGATGAATAGCCAATTCCAACTATCATTACCAGAATGAGTATTAAATTTATTGTAGAGAGAGTTGTAAAACTATTTGTCGAGAAAATTAGTATACCTCCTAAAAAAACTACATATGGAAAAAATCTAAATGCATGTTGGTTATACTCAAACTTTTTTTCTTCTATTTCTTCTTTCAATAACTCAATTTTTTGGTTTCTTGTCCATCTATTTTTCATCTTCCCAATATAAAAAATCCCCCTGCCCAGA
>CAYHJV010000041.1:0-7644 GCA_964357045.1 Candidatus Woesearchaeota archaeon
GAGCTACGAAGCCATGAATTAATCAAAAGACTTCCGTTTAAAAAGATTTTCAAAGGGTAATAAAATAAAAAAAGAAATCTACGAATAAAAAAGTAAAAATTCACAGGTAGCTAAATAAAGAATTACCTTATCAAACCTTGGATATTTTCTATTGCGTCTGCAACTTCTGTGCCCTTCTTAGTCAACTTTATCAGCTTAATTCTTCCTCGCTTTTCAAAGTCAACTAACTTCAAGGCCTTCAAAGTCTGCAAAATTTTTACAGCATGGCTGTAAGTACAATCCACCTCTTTTGCCAAGATACTACCGTACCTCATTCTAACATTCTTCTTCAAAGAAACCAGCATCAAAGCCGGCTTTCTTCGGAAAAAAATGTCAAAATTGTCCTTAAGTTCCGCTATTTGGATTGCTTGTTGCATTTATTCTCCTAGAGGTTATTTTTTAATGTATATATCCAGATAGTACCTTATTTTTAAATGTTTTGGATAATATATATTCGTCTCCCTATGTTGGTGAATTTTAGGTATTTCAAAAACTTATTAAAGAAAAAATAACATAAAACATTATGAAATCCAAAAAAACAAAGATATTAGCAGTAGGAGATATTCACGGAGACACAGGCTTAGTAAAAAAGTTGGCAGAGAGAGCAAAAAAAGAAAATATTGATATAATAATTCTATCAGGCGATTTAACACTTTGGGAAGACTCAATAAAAGGGATCATTGGCCCATTCGCAAAAGAAAAAAAAGATATTTTAATAGTTCCGGGAAATCATGAATCAGTTGGAACGACCGCATTTCTATCAGAAGCTTACGCTCCTTACTCAAAACACCTCCACGGTTACTCATTCAAGAAAAATGATGTTGGTTTCTTCGGAGCAGGCACAGCAAACATGGGACCATTCAGCATAAAAGACTCTGAAATCTTTGAACTCCTTAAAAAAAGCCACAATACAATAAAAGATTTAAAGAAAAAAATAATGGTAACCCATATTCATCCACTAGGAAGCCAATCAGAATTCTCTGGCTTCCCTGGTTCAAAGGCAGTAAGAAAGGCAATACTCAAATTTAAACCAGATATTGCAATATGTTCGCACATTCACGAAGCCGGCGGAATAGAGGAAAAAATAGGCAAAACAAGAGTAATTAACGTTGCTAGAAAGCCGAAGGTGTTTGAGATTTAACCTTAGCAAAGATTAAAAATACTTTATTTATCTAGATTTTATGGCAACAAATTGTGTAACATTAGAGAAAATTATCGGGGAATCTATAATCTGTACAAACGTTTTAGATGTTTCCACAGATTTAATCTATTTGCTTGCAGAAAAAAGAAGATGGATAGATAGAAAAGATGAAGATTTTAAATCTAAAATAAAAAATGCTAGAGATGATTTTACTTGGGAAAAAATCCACATCGAGACAACAAATATAGGGCAACCAGAATCAAGTATATTAGGAAAAACCGAGAAAGAATTTACTCAGGATTATTTTGAAGGTAAACTTGAAAAGCTAGATAGCCTAAATGGAACTTTGATTAAAATTTCTTATGGAATGCCAGTGAATGAAATAGATTTATCTGAACTATCAGATTTTTACCACAGCAAAACAAAGTATTTTGTCAGAAAAAACTCCGAATTATTAAAAAGTGCGTCATCTAAAGTATATTCTTTAAAAACATAATCACAAATTACTCAAAATAAACTCAAATCTCCATTCCCTTCTTAATCTTATCCTTCCTAACAAAATAATAAATTATACCAAAAATTAAAAACAAAATTCCAGCAAGCAATACCATGAAGCCGAGAGTTTTGACCATCCCTTCCCTAAAAAACCCAATTATGGCTATACCAGCAACAATTATGGCAAAGGCAGTTCTTATATAAGATAAAAAAGTCCTTTCATTGGACAAAAGAGTCCTCTCTTCAGACAACTCTTCTTCTAACAATTTAGCTTTCTTAACTCCTCTCCTTAATTTTTTCACGAATAGTATAAATTAAGGGGATTAATAAAATTATCTCATTCAAAAACCCTTAAAAACTCTATTTATACATATAGTTCTATAAATAGTATAAAATGCCACGCAAAATAAAGAAGACAAAGGGCGAAACAACATCTGAAGAATTTTTTCCTTTAGAAAAAGAAGACTTAAGATATGCCGTTGAAAAACAAGAAAAACCAGAAATAATTAGTGTTAGAACATCTGTTGAAAAACCTTACAAAGGCCTTTCACAAGAAAAAACTAAATCAGTTAGCACAAGAAAAAAAAGATTCTCAAACAAAAAACCATTTTTTAAGAAAAATTCCACGGAAAAAACAAGGCCTAATTTTAAAAAATCCAGGTTCTCAAGATCATTCAAACCTTTCACACCTCCAACGATATCTCTAAAGCCAAACAGCTATGAGCTTATAATTACAGAGAAGCCACAAGCCGCTCTAAAGATCTCATCAGCTTTAGGAAAATCTACAAAAAGAAATGTAGGAAACATTCCGTATTACGAAGTTTCAAGAGATTCTAAAAAAATAATTGTGGCTTGTGCAGTAGGACATTTATTCACGCTCCACCAAAAAAATCCCGGCTCAAATGTTCCTATATTCGATATAGGCTGGGAACCAAACTATAAAGTTAGAAAAAACGACTTCACAAAAAAATACTTAGACGTAATCCTAAAACTTGCAAAAGACGCAGGCTCAATAACCGTAGCAACAGATTACGATGTTGAAGGAGAGGTCATAGGATTTAATATAGTAAGATTTCTATGCGGACAAGAAGATGCAAGTAGGATGAAATTCTCTACCTTAACTGAAAAAGAACTTAACGAATCCTACGAAAATAAATCAAATCATCTAAACTGGGGACAGGCAATTGCAGGAGAGACAAGACATCATTTGGATTGGTTCTATGGAATAAATCTCTCAAGAGCTTTAATGAATGCAATAAAATCAGTTGGCAAATTCAAAATAATGTCTATAGGCAGAGTTCAGGGCCCAGCATTAAATCTAATAGTAAAAAAAGAAAAAGAAATTCAAGCGTTCAAGTCAGAACCATACTGGCAAGTTTTCATTACGGTAAAAAATAATCATGTTCTGGAGCTAAAACACAATAAAGATATTTTCAACAAAGATGAGCTAAAAAAATTCGAAAACATTAAAGGTAAAACAGTTCAGGCCACTACAAAAAAAACACAGCAAGAACTCCCTCCTGGAGAGCCCTTTAATCTGACAACATTACAAACAGAAGCTTACAAATTTTACGGCATAACTCCTTCTCAAACACTTCGAGTGGCCCAATCTCTTTATTTAGGGGGACTTATTTCATATCCAAGAACATCAAGCCAAAAACTCCCTCCCTCTATTGATTATAGAGAAATTCTTGATAAACTTGCTAAAGAATATGGAGTTGAAAAACACATAACAAGGACTCATCCAATAGAAGGGAAAAAAACAGATCCAGCACACCCATCAATTTATCCAACAGGACAAAAACAAATTCTTTCTGGAGAAGAAGAAAGAATTTACAATTTAATTGTTAAAAGATTTCTATCTTTATTCGCGGATAATGCTATAATCGATAAAAAGAAAATTTCAGTGGAAGTTGACAACCTTGAATTTTCAACTTTAGGTTCTGAAATAAACAAAAAAGGATGGATGGCAATATACCCCCATAAAATGAAAGAAATTCAAATTCCAGACCTAAACGGAAAAGTTAAGATAATAAATATGAAAATTGAAGAAAAAGAAACACAGCCACCAAAAAGATATTCACAGGCATCAATAATTTCAGAGCTTGAAAAAAGAAACCTCGGAACAAAGGCAACGCGTTCATCAATACTTGAAACGCTGTATGACCGAGGTTATGTAAAAGACAAAAGCATAGAAGCAACATCGTTGGGAATTTCTTTAATTGACACACTAAAAAGATATTCTCCAGTGATAATTGATGAAAATCTTACAAGGTCATTCGAGACCCAAATGGAATCTATTGTCGAAGCAAAAAAAAATCATTTTGAAAAAGAAAAAATAATTATAGAAAAGGCTAAAAAAACAATTCAGATAATAGCTGAGGATTTTGGGAAAAACAATGAGAAAATAGGAGCGGAGCTTACAAAGGCAAACGAAGAATTAAGACAAGAGCTAAGAGAAGAAAATAAACTCAATCGATGCCCTGTGTGCAAAACAGGAACGCTCAGAATTACATTTTCCAGAAAAACAAGAAGATCTTTCGTAGCTTGCGATGCTTATCCAAATTGCAAAAATACCTACTCTCTTCCACCAAACGGTCTCATTAAAAAAACAGATAAAATCTGCCCAGAATGCAGTTTCCCAATTTTAATGCGTCTTTCAAAAGGCAAAAGACCTTGGGAATTCTGTTTTAACAAAGAATGTCCTACAAATAAAGAAAGGCTTGAGAAATACAGGGAAGAACATCCATTAAATAATAATGAAAAATAGAGATTTTTAAATAGGAATCAACAATAATGCAAGGAACATTAGAAGAGGTATAATTGCACCAATAACTATCCCTAAAATTGCAAAAACTTTATCTCTTCCTTCACTATGTGACACTAATGAAACTATTCCCAAAATAATTCCTATCCAAGGAGAGAGATAGAAAGTGTAGTACCCTAAGGATCCATAAGAACTATTCACACTTGTGATATAAATATTTACAAAATACAACAGGGGTAAGAGTATTGAAACGGAAAAACTGATGTATCCTAGACCCTTCATTATAATAAAAAAACTAACTAGTTTAAATAAATAAGATTAAAAATAAAAAATAACTATTTCTTCTTCTTAGAAGGTGTAGCTTTCATTCCATGGTCTCCTGCCCAACAAGCATTACAACTCTTGCACCACAATGCGTGAACAAGCAACACTAAAGCAGCAAGAAAGACTACCCATGTTGAAGTGCTCCCTTGGACAAACATAGCAAACACAGCTATAACCAAAAGCAAAATCACCTGAATCCATTTGCAATTCATTTCATTAACCTCCCTTTTTGTTTAATTATTTAGTACAATATATATTATAAAAAAGACTTAATAAAGTTAACTGAATGCAATAATGCTTAAAAATATCTTAAGTTATAAAAAAGGGTGGCAGAAAATAATAATTTAAAAACAAAACCAAAAAAAAGATTTCCCGAAGGGTTTAAACCAGATCCAAATACTTTGGCTGCGGGAAGGTATGGGACTTTAGAGATGATAAAAGTATGGGGAGCCGAACAAACTTTTGAATATAGTTTAAATGTCCAAGGACAATCTGCAAAAACATTATCAAGATTACATCCAGATATTATTCCAGAAAAAGAATCTAATGAAATTTATGAAAAGGCGTCTCTAAAATACATAGATGCGAATAGAATAAGAGAATTAGAAGAAAAAACAGGGCATGATGTCATTGCGATAAACACCGCTTTAGAAGAAATTTTAAGTCACAATGCGGCAACACACAATAACAAATTAAAAACAAGTACAGATACAACACAACCAGCAAGAGCACGACAATTAAAGGATTCTATAGAAGTTATAGCTGACTCTGTAGAAAACCTAAGAGACATTACAATAGAAAAAGCTGTTGGATGGATAGACGTACCACACATGGATACTACTCATTTATATGATGCACTTCCAACAGTTGCGGGAAGGCCTTTTGCGCATTATGCAGAAATGTTACAATCAGGCCTTGATTTTTTGAAATTTGTCTACAGTAATTCTATTAAAGGAAAATGGGGAGATGCAACAGGAAATCACCATCAAGCCAGTGATTACGGTGTTAATGGAATAAAGCTACAAGAAGAATTTTGTAAAGAATTAGGAATAGGTTGGATGGATGCTTCCTCACAATTGCCCGGACTTGAATTTGAGGCAGATGTAGTTTATGGAATAACCAGAATTGGAATGACTGTTAATAATTTAGCAAAATATACTGCTTCAGGGTTTGGTGATGATATTAATATATTTATTGATACCACACCCAAAAAAAGGAAAGGATCTTCTGCAATGCCTCATAAAGATTCTAAAGGAGGAAATCGTACAACAGAGGAGCAAGATGTATCAATGGCAAATAAGCTTATGGGATGGATGACTACTGCATTAGCAAATTGTGATATGCCTTATGCTAGAACTCTATACGCTTCAGCAAACTCAAGAATAGATTTTGAAGATAACTTTAAGTTCACAGATCATTGTATTAGAAATCTCTCCTCAGTTATTTATCATTTAGACATTAACAAAGATAGATCTCTTGAAAGAATCATGCGAACAAATGGTATTGTCACATCATCACGAGTTATGGCACACCTTACAGATTATAGAAGAACAAACAATCCCATGTCAAGAAGTGAGGCTCACGATTTAATGGGAGTTTTATCAACGCAAGCTTATCAAAACCAAATTCCTTTCATAGAAACTATCCTGGGAAATAAAGAAGTAACTGATAGAATTGATGAGCCAACTTTAAGAAAAATAACAAATCCTTTAAATTATATAGGACAAAGCAAAGAAATTATAGAAAACGTTGCAAAAAAATATCACAAAGTCAAAACTCTAAATTAAAAATCAAAACCATTCTCTCAAACTCTTCTGTGTTTTAACTTGACTCAAAAGCTTGCTTTCTTTTAATATTTTAGAATTATCAAATCCAAACTTTATCATTCCAATTTTTCTGGTGCTTTCCAAAAGCTCTTCCATACTTTGAAATTCAAAGGGTTCTTTTGCCATTGCTTTTTTAACACTCTCTCTCACAACCCAAACACCCAAAGAAGCCCAGTAGCTGGGTGTTTCTAATCTTATAGCAAGAACAGACGCCTGCTTTTTTATTTTGTCTAGATATTGCAAAATAGGCAAGCGCGCTGCATAATAACCTCCAGCAGTAGCAGTAGCATAAGTTTTCCTCCCCCCAAAACTTTCATAATCTGTAGAGGCTTTTATTACATCAGAAGAATTCCAAGAACTACCCGGTAAATAAAGTTCAAATAATTCATAGCTCCAAACTCCCGGGAACAATAAAATTAAATAATGATTTCCTAAAAAACTCCCAAAAAACAATTCATGGTTTTCTATCCACTTATAATCTTTAATATTTTTTGTAAGTTGTTTTCCCAAAGTATCATCAGTTGCAGTTATTGACCATTTTGTTGGAACTAATTTCTTATTCTTCTTTAACCCTAAAACACCAACACTCAAAATCTTGCTCAAAACATATTCTGAAAAATTATTCTTATACAAAACCTGCAATCCCTCAGAAGCTTTTATTTCATCGTTCATAACCTTGTCAAGTTTCGGATCAACTTTTACATTACTTGTTATTCTAGCTTTTTTCAAATTTCCCTTCAAACCTACAGGAGCTAGAACTCTATCTTTCTCTCTGTCAAGTATTCCAAGATTCAATTTATTTTCCAATTCAATTTCAACATCAACTGGCTTTGAAGCAATTGCAATTTCCTGGGCAAGCTGGACAAATTTATTATTCAGTCTAGAATCCTGCACTTTTGATTGAAATCTTGAATTTAACAAACTGTCTCTTAATTTAACAACATCATGGATCCCAAAATCGCTGCCTGCCCAGTAATCAGGGGCATCAAAAATCCAGGCATCATTATCCCTTTCCAAAGGACTTAAAATCCCAACATTAACTAAGGGATATT